>JBMNTI010000015.1:0-31103 GCA_050945655.1 Acetivibrionales bacterium
CAAAGTCCAAATGGGCTCTTGTTTTCATGCCCGTTTCTTTATGTTTTTTAATTTTACCGCTCGTTATATAGCTAGTGAACGAGCTGGAATTATATTACCAATTTATGTTATCGTTAAAAAGTCACATCTCGCAATCGGCTATTATATTTAAAAGCAAATACCTGCTTTCCGGTCATTTAACGTACATACAGAAGAAAATCTTTTAATTGCACGGCATCTGCTGCTATGGGGCGTTGTATATCAATACGGTTATATGGATACCTTGCCCTTTAAATATCCAATTAAATCGTTTATGGGTATTCTGTCCTGCTGCATTGTATCACGTTCACGAACAGTCACACAACCATCTTCCAAAGAATCAAAATCAAATGTAATACAGTAGGGGGTTCCTATCTCATCCTGTCTCCTGTAACGCTTACCGATGGATCCGGCTTCATCAAACTCGCATACTAATTCCTTGATGAGAGCTTCATAAATTTTAACCGCTTCATCTGAAAGCTTCTTAGAGAGCGGCAACACAGCGGCTTTCACAGGAGCAAGAGCAGAATGCAATCTTAATACTGTTCTTACATCGCCTTCGGCAACTTCTTCTTCATCATAGGCATCGCAAAGGAAAGCTAATGCAACGCGGTCAGCGCCAAGCGACGGCTCCACACAATATGGAATATACTTTTCGTTCTTAACAGGGTCGAAATACGATAGATCCTCTTTAGCATGCTCCATATGCTGCTTTAAATCAAAATCTGTACGATCTGCTATGCCCCATAACTCACCCCATCCAAAGGGGAATTTGAACTCAATATCGGTTGTAGCCTTACTGTAATGTGAGAGTTCTTCCTTTGAGTGATCGCGCATCCTGATGTTTTCTTCTTTCATTCCAAGATCAATCAGCCAGTTTTTACAAAAATCCTTCCAATAATAGAACCATTCTAAGTCGGTTCCCGGTTCGCAGAAGAATTCAAGCTCCATTTGCTCAAATTCCCTTGTTCTGAACGTAAAATTACCCGGAGTAATCTCATTTCTAAAGGATTTGCCTATTTGACCAATACCAAAAGGAATTTTCTTGCGGGTCGATCGGTGAACGTTTTTAAAGTTGACAAATATACCTTGAGCTGTTTCAGGACGCAGGTATATTTCATTTTTAGAATCCTCGGTGACACCCTGAAAGGTCTTGAACATAAGATTGAATTTTCTTATATCGGTAAAATCATGTCCTCCGCAATCGGGGCATGGAATATTCTTCTCTTTTAAATAAGCCGTCAATGCTTCATTTGACAGTCCGTCGACTGCCATGGCTATATTATTGTCAGCGTTAAAGTCTTCTATCATTTTATCTGCTCTATGTCTTGTTTTACATTGCTTACAGTCAATAAGGGGATCAGAAAAACCGCCCACATGACCGGAGGCGACCCAAACTTGCGGATTCATTAGTATGGCGCAGTCAACACCTACATTATATGGACTTTCCTGGATAAATTTTTTCCACCAGGCCTTTTTGATATTATTCTTATATTCAACACCTAACGGACCGTAATCCCATGTATTGGCAAGCCCATCGTAGATTTCTGATCCTTGAAAAATAAAACCGCGATTTTTGCATAGCGCGACTACTTTTTCCATGGTTTTCTCAAACTGCATCTATTATTCCTCCTGAATTGTAATGAAATATTTAAAACTGATCCTCGCTGCTGTTCAGTGAGGTTTCAACCATATTCTCATGTGTTGGCTGTGGCTTTTTTATCTTGTGATAATCAATTACACCCTCATCAATTTCATGTATGGCAACAGTGACATCTTTGTCCGAATCAAAATCTGTAAGTTTCTGTGCCCCGTTTTTCAGCATACGAGCACGTTTTGCGACTAGAATCACTAAAGTGTATCGACTGTCTACCTTCTTTAATAAAGAAGACATCGGTGGATAAATCATAACTATTCCAACTCCTTAAATATTCTTATATTTCTCTATTAATTGTCTGTTTCTACTTGTCCGCATTTGCTCGGCGCGTACTATGTTATAGAACCTTTGAGCAGCGTTTTCAATACTATCGTTTAAGATTATATAATCATACTTTTCAATATATTTAAATTCTTCTTTTGCCCTGGCGAGCCTGTTCATTATAGATTCCTCATTATCGGTGCCTCTGCCTCTTAGTCTTTTCTCGAGCTCACTGAAATCCGGCGGAATAATAAAACAGAGTACACTATCAGGAAATATGCGTTTTACGTTAATTGCCCCATCAACTTCAATTTCCAATATGACTACATTACCTTTTTCCATCTCATTGCAAATCAAGCTTTTGGGGGTTCCGTAATAGTTCCCACAGTACTCTACCCATTCAATAAGCTCATTATTTTTTATCATTTCCTCAAATTGTTCTCTTGTTTTAAAGTAATAATTTCTTCCCTCACTTTCAGTTGCCCGGGGCATTCGAGATGTAGCTGAAATGGAGTAGATAAATTTAGGATCATTCTCCATCATTTTCCGGACAATGGTTCCCTTGCCTACACCGGCCGGTCCCGATACAACAACAAGCAAACCAGGATTCATAAATCTGCCTCTCCTTCCGACTTTGACTTCTTAGAAATCTCAACAGCAGATTCATTTTCAAGGTCTTCTATCCTATTTGCAACTGTTTCAGGCTGAAGAGCAGAAAGAATAACGTGATCGCTCTCAGTTATAATAACTGCGCGGGTTCTCCTGCCATAAGTAGCGTCTATTAAAACACCCCGTTCACGTCCCTCTTGAATGATCCGTTTAATTGGAGCCGACTCAGGGCTTACAATTGCAACTATTTTATTTGCAGATACCATATTCCCAAATCCAACATTGATTAGCTTCATAAGCTCCTCCGTCTCCCATAATTATTCGATATTCTGGATTTGCTCCCGCAGCTTTTCAATTTCACTTTTAAGCTCTACAACATTTCTCGTAATATCAAGATCACTGGCCTTTGATCCTATTGTATTGACTTCTCTGTTCATTTCCTGAATTAAAAAATCAGCCTTCTTACCAACGGGGCTGCCCTCATCCAACATTTCCCGCATCTGCATAATATGGCTTTTCAATCGCACAAGTTCCTCATCTATACTGCACTTATCGGCATAAAGAGCAATCTCGGTCGCTAAACGTGCAGGGTCAACTATTTGCAAATCAATAATCTCCGATAACCTTGCTTCAAGTTTTTCTTTATAGTCCGTGACAACGGAAGGCGCTTTCTGTTGTATTTTTTCGATATATTTTTCAATTTCGGAAAGGTTGCTCAACAAGCTATCTTTAAGCTTTTCCCCTTCTCGTGCTCTCATGTTCAAAAGTTCTTCAAGAGCTGTGTTGAACGCCTTTTCTAAAATCTTACCGGTTTCTTCATCATTATCCTGTTTTTCAACCTTCAGAATATCAGGGAATCGGGCTATAGATGTCGCTGATATATCGTCTCTAAGTCCAAGATCGTCTGAGATTCTTCTCAGAGCATTACAATACGCCTTTGCAAGGCTTTCATCCAGCATTACCTCTTGAAATCCGGATGATTTATTGTCATAGGTTATGTATATATCAATCTTTCCTCTTTGTATTTTTGCAGAAGCGAGGGAACGAATCTGCTCCTCAAAAGCTGATAACTGTCTTGGCATCCTAAGAAAGATGTCACTATATCTATGATTAACAGTTTTTATTTCTACAGTAAAAGTAATGTCATTTTCCGTGTATTCACAATGGCCAAAGCCGGTCATACTTTTTAGCATTAAATTAAGTACTCCTTATTATTCCTTGAACGGACTTTTAATTATCCATTGCCAGAACATTTTTTATTGACTGGTATACTCTTGATTTATCAAAAGGTTTCACAACGAAGTCTTTTGCACCTTGTTTTATTGCTTCTATAACCATCGATTGCTGCCCCATAGCTGAAACCATGATAATTCGTGTTTTGGGACTAACCTTAAGTATTTCTTGAACAGCTTGGATACCATCCATTTCAGGCATAGTAATATCCAAAGTTAAAATACTCGGCTGATATATCCTAGCAGCCTCTATAGCTTCACGCCCGTTGGATGCTTCTCCCACAACTTCATAATCTTCATTCTGCTCAATGATTTTCCTTAATAAGGTGCGCATGAATATTGCATCATCAGTAATAACAAATGTAATTTTGCTCATAGACTTATTTCACCCATCTCATACATAATAATTGAAAGGACAGAAATAGCTGCTGTTTCCGCTCTCAATATTCGCTTTCCCAAACCCACTATGTCATAACCTAATTTTGTGCAGTTTTCTATCTCATGGGGCGTAAAACCACCCTCAGGTCCGACAAATAGCGCGATATCCTTAATCTTTTTAATATTATAACATTTCAGCATTTCTTTCAAACATTTTTTTTCCTCATTTTCATACAATAATAAAGCCGCACCAAAATCTTTGGCTTTTAATAAAGCTTCATCAAAACTAACGGGCTCCGAAACCGGGGGAACATAGGCTCTTCGACATTGTTTTGCAGCCTCTCTTGATATTTTCGACCAACGCTCCGCTTTTTTTTCACTGTCTTTTTTATTGAGCTTAACAACAGTTCTGTGTGTAATAACAGGAATTATACTATAAACTCCTACCTCAACTCCCTTTTGAATGATAAGATCCATTTTTTCACCTTTAGGGATGCCCTGAAAAAGGGAAACGCGAATCTCCGGTTCTGTCTCGGTTTGGAAGGAAGCATTTATTCCGGCAATTGCTCTGGATTTATCCATTGATAAAATCTTTGCTTCGTACTCGATACCACTTCCGTCAAATGCATAAATTATATCTCCGGGTTTTAACCTCAGCACTTGCCTTAAATGTTTTAAGTCTTCCCCTTCCAGTATAATTCTACTATTTTGTATATTCTCGGGAGCAACAATAAATCTATGCACGAAAAACCATTGCCTCCCATTCCCCTATACTTAATTCTTCTACAAGAATAAAACCTAAATCTAAAAATTTATTTTTTACTTCAGCTTTTCGCTTCTTAATGATGCCAGACAGTATGATATTAGTCCCACTTTTTGCATATGAATTTATTTCCTTTGATACTTCTATAATAACATCTGCGATGATATTAATAAATATCAAATCAAAGGTTTCTACAGGAATATCATTCAGAGCGCCTTTCATTACCCGAATCTTTTCTGTTTCCCCGTTAATATCAATATTCTGCCGCGCCGTCTTTACGGCAGATTCATCTATATCCACCCCAAGAGCGGACGATGCGCCGAGTTTAACTGCCAAAATCCCCAAAATAACCGTCCCACATCCTAAATCCAGCACTTTGTCGTCTGGCTTTACGTATTTTTCCCCCAGGATAGCACACATTTTCGTGGTCTCATGGGTTCCTGTGCCAAAAGCCATGCCCGGATCCATTTCGATGACGATTTCATCGGCTTTTTGTTCGTATTCCTCCCAACTTGGTTTTATCACTATTTTTTCTGTTAACTTAAACGGCTTGAAATATTCTTTCCAGGAATCCTGCCATTCGGTATCATCCCGAATGGAATGTTTAATCTCTCCCGAACCGATATCCATATAGCCGGAGATATTGTCAAGTGTAAGCTGAAGCTCTTTTTCTATGTCTACGGGGTTTAGATTATCAGAAAAGTAAGCCTTTATTATTACATCGGTTCCGTAACTATCAATCAATCCGTCATCAGCATAGTCAAGATACTTATTTTCTTTAATAAGTTGCCGAAAAGCCTCCGGGTCAATCATCTCGGTTCCGTTTGCTCCCATATCCATGAGCTTCCCGGCAACTGCTTCCGAAGCTTCTTGAGTAGTATTCACCGATATTTCAATCCATCTCATAGAGTACCCGCTTTCATTCTTTAAATAGATTCTTCACCTTCTCAAAAAAGCCTTTCTTTTGTTCGAGTCCTTCGTCATTACTGATTTCAGCTAATTGACGCAGCAACTCTTTTTGTTTTTGAGTAAGTTTTGTGGGTATTTCCACATTTACACGAAGGTATTGATCTCCCCGGGAATTGCTTCTCAGTCGTTTAATTCCCTTACCTTTCAGTTTAAAAATAGTTGAAGTTTGAGTTCCCTCAGGTATATTATATTTTATTATTCCGTCGATTGTAGGAATATCGATTTCTGCTCCCAATGCTGCCTGTATAAAAGATATCGGTATATCACAAACCACATCATAGCCTTCCCTTTTAAAAATTTCATGAGGCTTGATATGTATTATTACGTACAAATCACCTGCCGGACCTCCTCTTAGGCCAGACTCGCCTTCACCTTTCAACGATATGGTTTGACCATTGTCAATACCGGCGGGGATATTGAGACTTATACGCGAGTTTTTTGATACCCTGGCTTTTCCGCGACAGGTTTCACAAGGCTGCGTGATTATTTTACCCTCTCCACGGCATACATCGCAGGTCTTTACATTAACAAACTGACCAAATGGCGTTGCCTGGCTATAACGTACTTGCCCTGTTCCCTGACATTGCTTACAATTCTCTGTCGTGGTTCCCGGCCTTGCTCCGGTACCGTTGCACGTGGTGCATGTTTGCATCCTGGTTATAGGTATTTCCTTAGTCACACCGAATGCAGCTTCTTCAAAAGTAATTTCTATCGAATACTGAATATCCTTTCCCCTAACAGGCCCGTTGGTCCTGCCTCGTCTGCTACGTCCAAAGCCGCCTCCCATAAAGGTTTCAAAAAGATCATCCAGCCCCCCGAATCCAAAACCGTCGAAGCCTCCAAACCCTCCACCGCCCGTACCATCAAAGGCAGCATGTCCGAAACGGTCATAGGTAGAACGTTTTTGTTCGTCACTTAATATGCTGTAGGCTTCATTTATTTCCTTAAATTTCGTTTCAGCATCCTTATCTCCTTGATTTGTATCAGGGTGATACTGTTTGGCCAGCTTCCTGTAAGCTTTTTTTATATCATCAGAGGATGCTTGTCTTGATACGCCAAGCACCTCATAGTAATCTTTTTTATCAGCCAATATTAACCCTCCAAAAAAGCATCAGATATACAAACGTGAAACGGTAGATGTCGTTCATACGGAGTATCAATGCCTGCGAATCTACCGAAATCACTGATTTCGAACGGGTGAGGTCATTATACCATATATATCATATGTCAGACAAATACCGTTTCAAATTAATATCGTCATAAAATTTCAATGTTTTGATTTATATTTTATTGTTTATCATCCTCATCTACAACTTTATAGTCTGCATTGTATACATTGTCCTGGGGGTTGCCTTCGGCTCCGGAATTAAATCCGGCATCGGGATTAGACCCTTGTCCCTGTGGATTCTGTTGATACAACTTTTGAGATACTCCGTAGAATGCCTGGGTCAAACCCTCGGTAGCCTTCTTGATTTCTGAAATATCAGTCCCTTTAAGAGCCTCCTTAACCTTATTTAATTCGGCTTCAACTGTGGACTTATCTTCCGGACTCAGTTTTTCGCCCATCTCTTTTAATGCCTTCTCTGTTTGATACACCATGCTATCTGCTTCATTGCGAGTCTCAATTTCCTCTTTTCGCTTTTTATCCTCGGAAGCATATTTTTCAGCCTCTTTAACGGCCTTGTCAATATCGGAGTCGCTTAAGTTAGTACTTGCGGTAATGGTTATATTCTGCTCATTTCCTGTGCCCATATCCTTTGCCGACACATGTACTATACCATTGGCGTCAATATCAAAAGTAACCTCAATCTGTGGAATTCCACGAGGAGCCGGTGGAATGCCGGTAAGCTGGAAGTTTCCTAAAAGCTTGTTATTGGCTGCCATTTCACGTTCTCCCTGGTATACTTTAATATCAACACTGGTTTGTCCGTCCGCAGCTGTTGAGAATATTTGGCTCTTTTTTGTCGGGATAGTTGTATTCCGTTCAATTAGCTTTGTAAAGACACCACCAAGGGTTTCAATACCGAGAGATAGCGGTGTTACGTCCAGAAGGAGCAAGTCTTTAACCTCTCCGGAAAGTACGCCGGCTTGAATGGCCGCACCGATTGCAACACATTCATCCGGATTTATACCCTTAAAAGGCTCCTTGCCCAAAAATTTCTTAACTGCCTCCTGCACTGCGGGGATACGGGTTGAACCACCAACCATCAATATTTTACCAATTTCATTCGGTGACAAGCCTGCGTCTGATAAAGCCTGGCGTGTCGGCCCCATTGTCTTTTCTACCAGATCCTCGGTAAGTTCATCAAACTTGGCACGAGTTAAATTCATATCCAAATGTTTTGGTCCTGTTGCATCAGCAGTAATAAACGGCAGGTTAATATTTGTTTGCGCTACTCCTGAAAGCTCGATTTTGGCCTTTTCCGCAGCTTCCTTTAGACGCTGCATAGCCATTTTGTCTTGTCTCAAATCTATGCCGTTCTCTCTTCTAAATCCGTCGGCAAGCCAATCGATAATTCTTTGGTCAAAATCGTCACCACCTAAGCGGTTATTTCCGTTGGTTGCAAGTACTTCAAATACACCGTCGCCAATTTCAAGAATTGAAACGTCAAATGTGCCGCCGCCTAAGTCAAACACCAGAATTTTCTGATCTGTTTCCTTATCCAGACCATAAGCCAATGCCGCGGCGGTAGGCTCATTTATTATTCTAAGCACTTCGAGGCCGGCAATTTTACCCGCATCTTTTGTTGCCTGGCGCTGTGAATCTGAGAAATATGCCGGTACGGTTATGACGGCCTGGGTTACTTTTTCCCCCAGATATGCTTCGGCATCGGTCTTTAATTTCTGTAAAACCATTGCAGAAATCTCTTGAGGAGTATATTGCTTTTCATCAATTTTTACTTTTCTATCGGTTCCCATGTCCCTTTTAATTGACATGATGGTTCTCTCGGGATTTGTGATAGCCTGGCGTTTTGCCACCTGACCAACAAGTCTTTCCCCGGTCTTAGAAAAAGCTATAACCGATGGGGTTGTGCGGTTTCCTTCCGCATTTGTGATTACTACGGGTTCGCCGCCTTCCATAACGGCGACGCATGAATTAGTTGTTCCAAGGTCTATACCTATAACTTTTGCCATTTTAAAACACTCTCCTGTTTATATATTTAAGGTCAAAGAATACATTTTTTTATTACTGATTTACCCTGTCAGTTTGCAACCTTTACCATTGAATATCGTATTACTACTTCGTCTTTGTAAATGTAACCCTTCTGAAATTCTTCAGTTATTATATTACATTCAAGGGTTTCATCCTCAATATGCACAACAGCATTATGAATCTCCGGGTCAAAACACGATCCTACAGCTTCGATGGGCTTAACCCCCAATTTATCCAGCACATCTGTCATTTGTTTTAAAATTAGGGTCACGCCCTCATGCAACCCTTGGCTTTCTTCCTTGTCGGCTGTGGCTACAGCCCTCTCCAGGTTATCTACTACCGGGAGAAATATTCTTACAACATCAACAACAGCATCAGTATAAAGTCTTTCTTTTTCTTTTTGAGTCCTCTTCCTGAAATTATCAAATTCCGCAGCCAGACGTTGCATTTTTTCAACTAATTCCTTTAACTCAGCATCTTTCTTTTTTATGACTTCGTTAAGATCACTGTCCTCGTTTTGTTTATCCAAATCATTACATTCGACGGGTTCAGAAGATTCTGCAGTCTCTTTATTTAGTTTACCTGGTTCTTCGCCCTCGATTATCTTCTTTGGATCAACATCATTTTTCTTAGCCATTTCTTACTTCCTTTCGCACTATCAGGAATCATCTCCAAACATTCGAATTATTTCTCTATTAAGAAGTTCCCTGATGTAATTTATTGATGAAACCACTTTTCCGTAGGTCATACGTGTCGGTCCAATGACGCCTATGGTTCCTATATCTTTTCCTTCTCTGCCATATACCGTAGTTATTATACTCAGATCTTTCATTTCATCAATTTCATTTTCACTGCCTATTTTAAACTCCAGCTGATGTTTTTTCGATGATGCTTCATGCACCAGTTGGTTTATTATTTCTTTTTCCTTTAAAAGCACCAATACTTCCCGTGCTTTAATCAGATCACTAAACTCGGGATAGTTCAATATATTTGTTATACCTTCCAGATAAACATCAGCAGTCTCAATCTTCTTTATGCAATCCTCTATTGCATAAAAAATAGATAATATCACTTCGGCAGGAACATTAATTTCTTTTTGAAGCTCCCTTACTACTGCCGTAGAAATTTGATCTATAGTTTTTTCTGAAATAATAATACTGAAAGCTCGATTCAGCTTTTCAATATGTGAGCTATCGACAGAATTACCATGATCAACAAGCCTGTTGTGAACAATTCCGCCGCTGGCGACTACCACTACCAATATTCTTCTTTCATCTATATATAACAACTGAACAGACTTTATTACTGCACTTGAAAACAGTGGAGACATTACCACAGCGGTGTACCCGGTTATGTTTGAAATAATCATACCGGCTCTTTTAATGAGCTGGTTTATTTCCTCTATTCTCTCTTCCATCGCTCGTTTTATTATAAGCATTTCTTCTTTAGCAAGGGTATGGATTTGCATTAAATTTTCCACATAGAAGCGGTAGCCTTTATCAGATGGTACCCTTCCAGCGGATGTATGGGGTTGGGATATATATCCTAACTCTTCCAAGTCAGCCATCTCGTTACGTATAGTAGCAGAACCCAGGCCAAGCTCATGTTTTCTGGCAATTGTCCTCGAACCGACAGGTTGAGCCGATTGAATGTAATCATCAATTATGGATTTCAGTATGGTGCGCTTTCTTTCATTAAGCTCATTTTCCCAGACCATGATCTTCACCTCCGCTCATTGTTAGCACTCTCCCCCATTGAGTGCTAATACTAAAATATCATTGTGTTTTACCTTTGTCAAGTATTCGTGGGTCATAATTGTAATAAAGTTACAATGAACAAAAATGAAATACTCGTGTATTTATACACGAGTATTATTTGTCGAAGAAATATCCTAATATGTAATAAAATAAAATTATCTTTGAATTATCACCGATATCCTGACACCTTCACCATTCATATCATCCACTTCCAGCTTGCTTTTCAGATAACTGAGCTTTTGTTGGTTTTCTATGTACTTATTGTCTGACCTAAGCTCTTCCAAATCAACTACGGCATCCCCGGTGATATCAATATGTACGGTATTATTGTCTTCATATGCAACTACCTCGATATTGCCAATACGCTTTTTATTACCATTACTATTTCTATAAGCTTTTTCAAGAAGAAGCCAGATTAAATCACCCAGTGGAAGTGCGATCCTGTCTGCAATCTCCTTATCTACCTCAATATTCTCCCCCAAGGTAGAAAACATGACCTCCAGATGATTCTCCTCGATTATTGAGCACACCAGCCGGGTCAACTTTTGGAAAGCCTGCTGCAGTGTTACCATGCGCAATTCTTTAAGGATATTTCGAATATCTGCGATTAAGTGGTAAGCTTTTGTTGATTCTATAGTCAATGCATCATTGCTGCCAAAACGGAGTACGGCTTCATCCTTTACCGAATCATATAAAGTACTTACATTTTGTATTAAACCAATTATTTGATCCAATCTCTCCAAGGGTATTCTTACGTATTGATCAACAGAACCGGTGTTTCTAACCTTCTGCATACGAATAGCTTTAATTATATCGGATGCGTCAACCTTTTTTTCCCGTAATACAATTTCCCCAAACTTCATTTTATTATTAATACTGGTCTGCTTCTTCAGAACATCCTCTACCTCTGACAGGGCTAATGCCCCCTCCTGAACCAATATTTCACCTATACGAGATTCCCGCGCCATAGGCTGGCGCACCTCTAACAGAATATCATCTTTATTGATGGCAAGATTTTTTAAATGGCGTCCGACTTCTCCCGAAAACTTGCTGTCATCGATTATTTTCGGATTATTGTTTAACTTTCTTATAAAGCTTATAGAGTCAAGGATAAGGTTAATAATGGTTTTTGATATAACAGGACAATATTTTCTGACTGCTTCCAGAAGTTCCTCCGTAGCTATGGCTATTTTTGTGCTGGTAGAATCATTAAGCAGTCCGGAAAGGCCTCTTATTGTATGAAAACTGCAATAAACAGAATTAAGGCTCTCCTTGTTACCGGGATCCATCTCTAAATTCACGAGTTCAAGCTCAATGTCATCCAGTATATCCAGGATTTCGCCCAGAAAGTCCTCCATATAGCTATTACTTATTTCTGTAAGTCCCGGTATTTCTAAAGCTATGTCATAATCATTCTTTTTATCCATCCGGATCCCTCCCCGTTTGCCAAAACCATTTTATTTCAAAAATTCAGATTGCTTTTCGCATAGTTAAAATATACCAGCGTGATTGTATATACGCAAAAATCGGGCATAGCCTGCCGCCTTGTTGGACGGAGACATACTAATATAGTTATAATAATTCCACGGTGACTGCATTTGCAAAATCCATTCCTTTTTTTGTTAATCTTATCATAGAGCCGTAACGTTCAACAAGGTTTTGTGTTAAAAGTTGTTCTAATTTTTTACCTTTCTTTTTTTCCAAATCAATGCCAAACTCTTTTGAAAGCTTGGAAAAATCAATACCTTCATTTAGCCTCAGTCCTAAAAAAATACTTTCTTCAAGCATATCTTCCTTCGAAAGATAGTAATCCTCAGACAGGATCAACTCTCTGTTTTTAACACCTTCAATGTACATCGTTACATCTTTTGTATTGGCAAATCTTCTTTTATTGTAATGTGAATGGGAACCTGCGCCGGCGCCCAGATATTCTCCCCTTCTCCAATAATTCATATTATGAAGACACCTCATATGAGGTTTCGCAAAATTTGATATTTCATATTGATATAACCGGGATTCATTTAATTTCTCAACGGCATAATGATACATTTTCCTGTCAAGCTCATCTTCTACCTCTTTTATGACCCCATCGCTTTTTAGTTTCCCGTAAACAGTGCCATCTTCAATCAACAAGCTGTAACATGAGATATGTGTAAGATCTAAAGCAAGAATCCTGGTAATCGTTTCCTGCCATTGCTCAAATGTCTGATTAGGAATACCAAATATTATATCGGCATTTATATTTTCAAATTCATGTTTTTGTGCGAGTTTTAAGGAAAACAAAAAATCTTTAAAGGTATGGATCCGCCCAAGCTCTTTTAATATTTCGTCCTGGCAGGCTTGCAAACCTATGCTGAGACGGTTAATGCCGGAATCCTTATATGCTCTCAGTTTATCTTCAGTTAAAGTGCCCGGATTACATTCAACAGTACTTTCACAATACGGTGAAACCTTATAATATGAATAAACACTGTCAAGTATCTTAGATATGTATATCGCAGGAATAAGTGATGGGGTTCCGCCGCCGATAAAAATAGTCTTTACATGCGGGTTTTTATATTCCTCAGCCTTTATTCTCAGTTCGCATATCAGAGCGTCGATATATGCTTCCCAATAATCCTCCATTCCGGAAAAAGAGGGGAAATCACAATAATAGCACTTTTGCTTGCAGAAAGGTATATGGATATAGAGTCCGATATGTTTTTGATTCATATATTAAGCCTTTCACCGTTTGGTAAGACATGGGAAGGTTCTTTGTCTTATCAAAACCTTGTCCCCGCCTTATTACATCAGATTGTGCGAAAACTATCAATAGTATTAAATTATGCAAGTTTAGCGGCTATAGCTGACATTTGTCATCCTGAGCGTCAGCGAAGGATCTTCTGCGATTTAGCGCTCCATCTCCAACATCCGGTTTCCAGTCGCGCTCGCTACGCAATCCTTGCTTCGCTTAAAAATGCAGCAACCTCGCCACTTATTTACGATTGCATAATCAAATATTATAACATGCATGTTAAAACAGTTTTCGCACAGTCTGAGGTTAACAAGTGTGCGGGTGCAGGGTTTTCGCACAGTCTGTCGATATCATGCGTGAGGCGGAGCTTCTAACCTCAATTATGTGTCCAGCTTCAGGACGCTCATAAAAGCTTCTTGCGGTACCTCAACACTGCCCACCTGACGCATGCGCTTTTTACCTTCCTTCTGCTTCTCCAAAAGCTTTCTCTTTCGTGAGATATCTCCGCCATAGCACTTTGCAAGAACGTCTTTTCTATATGCTTTAACGGTTTCCCTCGCTATTATTTTATTACCAAGACAAGCTTGAATAGGGATCTCAAACATTTGCCTCGGGATAGTATCCTTTAATTTCTCAGCCATCCTTCTCCCTCTTGTATATGCTTTATCGGCATGTATAATAAAGGATAATGCGTCAACAACCTCATTGTTTATTTTAATATCCATCTTAACAAGATTCGATTCCTTATAGCCTTTTAGCTCGTAATCTAAAGATGCATATCCTTTAGTACGGGATTTTAAGGCATCAAAGAAATCATAGATTATTTCATTAAGCGGCAATTCATATTTCAGTATGGCTCTGGTAGCTTCAAGATACTCCATGCCAAGATATATGCCCCTGCGCTCCTGGCAAAGTTCCATAATATTGCCTACAAATTCGGTCGGAGACATTATGGTAGCATTTACTATAGGTTCTTCCATTTTTTCAATTTCGGTAGTGTCGGGCATATTTGTCGGATTGTCAAGCTCAATTACATCACCGTTAGTCTTAGTGATTTTATAGATAACACTTGGCGCAGTGGTAATCAAATCCAGATTATATTCGCGTTCCAGCCGCTCCTGAATAATTTCCATGTGAAGCAATCCAAGAAATCCGCAGCGGAAACCAAAGCCTAGAGCTTTTGATGTCTCAGGTTCAAACAGCAGGGAAGCATCGTTTAACTGAAGCTTTTCAAGGGAATCTCTAAGATCTCCGTATTTAGAGCCATCCACTGGGTATATTCCGCAATAGACCATGGGTATCGCCTTTTTATATCCCGGCAAAGGCTCTTTTGCAGGGTTTGAGGCATTAGTAATAGTTTCACCTACACGGCAGTCCTTGACATTCTTAATGCTTCCGCATATAAAGCCTACCTCTCCCGCCATAAGGGCATCACTGGGGACGAGCCCCCCCGCTCTTAAATATCCTATTTCGGTTATCAAAAATTCTTTGCCGGTATGCATCATACGAATAATATCGCCCTGTGACGCTTTTCCCTCCATGACACGCACATAGGCTACAACACCTTTATATGCATCATAGTAAGAGTCAAAAACCAAAGCTCTTAACGGCTTGTCTTCATCACCCGCAGGCGCCGGAATGGTTTCAATTATTTTTTCTAGAACGCTTTCTATATTTGTTCCGTTTTTTGCCGATATTTGGGGTGCGTTTTGGGCTTCTACACCAATTACATCTTCAATTTCCTGAATTATCTCATCAGGTCTGGCACTGGGAAGATCGATTTTATTAATAACCGACATGATCTCAAGATTGTGTTCAAGAGCCAGATAAACATTAGCCAAAGTCTGGGCTTCAATACCCTGTGAGGCATCGACTACCAACACCGCTCCTTCACAGGCGGCAATACTTCTTGATACTTCGTAATTAAAATCCACATGTCCTGGTGTATCAATAAGGTTAAGTATATATTCAACACCGTCTCTAGCCTTGTAAATCATTCTGACAGCCTGTGCCTTAATGGTTATACCACGTTCCCTCTCAATATCCATATTGTCAAGAACCTGTTCTTCCATTTCTCTGGAAGTAAGAGCGCCGGTTTTTTCTAGTAACCTGTCTGCCAATGTAGATTTGCCGTGATCTATATGTGCTATTATGCAAAAATTGCGTATTCTTTTTTGTCTTTCAGTCCCCATATAAATAATACTCCAATAAACAATATAATAGTTTAAATAATCTATGGTTTTTCAATTCAGTGTTTAATTATACCATAAGCTTTTTTTCAGTACAATCATAGCGGCAGACTGTGCGAAAACTGTATTATCATGCGGGTTATAATATTAGATTATGCTATCGTAAAAAAGCGGCGTGGTTGCTGCGATTTAAAGCGAAGCAAGGATTGCGTAGCGAGCGCGACTGGAAACCGGGTGTTGGAGATGGAGCGCTAAATCGCAGCAATCTACAGCCGCTAAACTTGCATAGGTTAAGTATTATTGATAGTCTTCGCACAGTCTGTCGAAAACATGGAATAAAAACTTAAACAAAAGCTTTATGCCGGTTATTATATATTTAATTATGCCACATTAACAGGTTATTTCTATCATAAACATTAGCTAGGGCAGTCGTCCAATAAGGGAATAAAATGAAGACTAATCAAGCTTTCTCAATTTGTCTGTCAACACTTGCAGGCCTTTCAACAGGGATCGGAGGTTTAATAGGAATATTGTTCAAAAGAACAAATACAAAGATATTATCAATAATGCTGGGGTTCTCGGCAGGTATTATGATATATATTTCATTTATCGAACTATACCAGGAATCCCAGATGAATCTTTGTAATATCCACGGTATTGTCAACGGTAAAATACTTACCGTTTTGTCATTCTTTTTCGGCATTACGCTTATGGCGTTAATAAACGAGTTTATTCCTGAGCCTGAGCATCCTCACAGGGTAAAAAAAATAGAAACCATCCGCCGAAACAATATCACTTCGGCCAATAGTAAAAATACCGGAAAGCTACTTCGAACCGGTATATTTACCACCATAGCGGTAACACTTCATAATTTCCCCGAGGGAATAGCTTCCTATGCTTCAACTATGAAGAATTCGGCTCTTGGAATTTCAATAGCTTTAGCAATAGCAATTCATAATATACCTGAAGGAATAGCTGTCTCAATTCCTGTTTATTATTCAACCGGAAGCAAAAAAAAAGCCATATTGGCTTCACTTTTCTCCGGCTTGTCCGAGCCGCTGGGCGCAATAATAGCCATGGCTATTCTGGGTCCGCTTATTACCGACACAATGTTCGGTATTATATTTGGTGCTGTTGCAGGTATTATGGTATATATCTCCCTTGATGAGCTGCTGCCTTCTTCCAGAGCGTACGGAGAGCATAATCTATCTCTTCTGGGACTCATGTTGGGCATGTCTGTTATGGCCATAAGCGTTATTTTTATTTTCTAAAGAGTATCTTTGCTCGACATACTGTATGAAAATTACCCCGCTGCCATTCTGAATGCAGTGCGACCCCATACCGGTCATATCAAACCTGAGTAGGATAATATCAATACCCAACCAAAAACCGTAGCAATTGAAAATATAGAGGTAAGAACAACTATTTCTCCTGCCAGCTCTGCGTTTCCACCAAGCTCCTGCGCCATAGGGAACGTAGATGTTGCTACCGGGGAGGCAAATAAGGCCATTATAGCAGCCAACTCTATTCCTCTTATCCCTAATAATACGGCGATGAACACAAGAAAAAAGGGTACCAGAATTAACTTTCCGATGCATGTCAGCAGCAAAGGCTTAGTATGTGTCTTTAAGGCTTGAATCCTGAACGTTCCCCCCAAACATATCAAAGCTATAGGAGTTGCTAAATCAGCTATGTTCTCCACTTGTGTAAAAATCAATCCAGGTATTTCAATTTTCATTAATAAAAAAAGCAAACCCAATGCTCCGGCTACAATTAACGGATTTTTCAGCACATTGATAAATCTGGTTTTTAAATCTTGCTCGTCCTCGGAAAACATATTAAAAACCAATACTGACAGCGCATTAAAAAGAGGCACCGCAAACGCTGCCAACAAAGCCACCATTCCCAAGTCTGCATCCGGGTAAATCGCTTTGACTATGCTTGTCCCGAATATAATAAAATTGCTCCGGTATATTCCTTGTATTACAACGGGTTGATCCGGTCTGTCTTTTATCAGGCGAGGAATCAAAACACACAGGATTGCAAACAGTAAGAGTGAGGATATTATTGCATATGCGATTAGTCTTATATTCAGAGTATTTGCCAGATCGGATTTATACACATTTACGAACAATAAAACAGGAAGAAAAATATGAAAGGTAGTTCTGCTAAACATTTTAAATCCGCTTTCTTTTATAAGGTCAAGTTTTCTGACTAAATATCCAAATACCATCATGAAACAGAGAGGAAAAACGACTTTAAAAGACAAGATAAAATATTGCATAGTGTCATGACCCCCGATATACATTTGCTGCATTAAATGATTGTCCTAATTATCATATCATAAAGAAACAAAAAAATCTTTTTAATTTGTTTGTTAGACTCGTTTATATTCTAAAAATCTGCATACAGGGAAAATATTCCGGTGTCAATATCCGGTAAAACAGGCTAATAAATAGGCCGGTTTATAACCGGCCTATTGCACTATTCTTTTTCAAAGCTCGCACATTCGGTATCGCTCTCGGTAGTTGCAGTTGTAGGTTTGTTTTTTGCTACCTGTATATTTTCCAAGCTGCACAGAGGTTCGCTTTTTGCATGAAATCTGCATTCGGTTACCGAACATCCAATTGATCTGTTAGCCTTCAAGGATAACTCACCTCCCCAATTTAGTATTGGTTAGGAAGCCGGGTCTTATTCTACGGGCATTATCCATAAAAGCTATTTTATTCCTATATCTTTTCTATAGTGGGAATCTTTAAAGTGAATAGCGTAAACTGCTTTATAGGCTTTTCGCCTGGCTTTTTCCATGTCTGCGGCCATAGCCGTTATTCCTAAGACACGTCCTCCATTGGTGTAAAATTTCCCGTTTTCTTTCCTGGTTCCCGCATGAAACACAATAATGTCTTCTTGATTCTTTATTGAATCAAGCCCTGTTATTTCATAACCCTTTACATAGTTTTCGGGGTATCCGCCCGAAGCCATAACAACACAAACCGCACAGTTTTGTTTCCATGATATATCTATTGTTCCCAATTTTTCATCAATAATTGCATCAAAAATTTCAACCAGATCATTTTCTAGCCGGGGAAGAACAGCCTGGGTTTCAGGATCACCGAAACGGGCATTATATTCCAATACTTTCGGACCTTCGGCGGTTAACATCAATCCAAAATATATAATACCCTTGAAAGGTCTTCCCTCAAGATTCATAGCATTAATGGTAGGGGTAAATATTGTTCTCATGCACTCGTCCCGGAGCTCTTTTGTATATTTCATACTGGGTGAGAATGCTCCCATCCCTCCCGTATTAAGGCCTTTGTCATTATCAAATGCTCTTTTATGATCCTGTGAGCTGACCATGGGAACTATGGTTTTCCCGTCGGTAAATGCCAGAACAGACACCTCGGGACCTGTCAAGTATTCTTCTACAACGATCCTTTGCCCTGCTTCTCCGAATTTCTTATTTTCCATAATTAACTCAACGGCGATCAAAGCTTCTTCCGTTGTATTGCAAATCAGCACACCCTTACCGAGGGCAAGCCCGTCTGCCTTGACTACCAGCGGAGCTTTGGCGGTTTTGATGTATTCCTTGGCCGATTTACTGTCACTAAAGCTTTCATAAGCAGCGGTAGGAATATTATATTTTTTCATGAGCTCCTTTGAGAAAACTTTGCTTGCCTCAATAATCGCTGCGTTTTTACTTGGTCCAAGCGCACGAATACCTGCATTTTGCAAAGCATCAACCATGCCTGCCGCCAGAGGATCGTCAGGTGCAACCACGACCATATCCAAAGCCTCTTTTTTTGAAAAGCTTACTATCCCATCAATGTCCATAGCATTTATTGGAACACATTCGGATATTTCGGATATGCCTCCGTTTCCAGGTGCGCAATAAAGCTTTGAGACCTTTGGACTTTGTTTAAGCTTCCATAAAATTGCGTGTTCTCTGCCGCCACTACCTACAACAAGAATCTTCATTTTCCACCTCTATAGTATTTCTACAGTCCGACCGTTAATTTTTAGCTTCCCTTGGCTATAAAGCTTTATAGCCAAGGGAAGAATCTCCCACTCGGCCTGTTCCATTACCCTTCTTTGCAAGGTTTCCGGCGTATCTCCGGGTAAAATTTCGACGGCTTTCTGCAGTATAATAGGTCCCGTATCATATTCAAGTTCAACAAAGTGGACGGTGGCACCCGTTATTTTAACCCCATATTCAAGAGCTTTTATGTGGGGTATCAACCCATAATAGCCCTTGCCGCAGAAAGAAGGTATCAGTGAAGGATGTACATTAATTATCGCATTCTTATAAGTCTGTACAAATTTCTCACCCAACAGGCTTAGAAAACCGGCCAGTACTATGAACTCGACATCATAGCTCCGCATATGATCAAGAAGAGCATCATCATAATCCTCTATTGAACCAAAATTTTTACGGGAGATGACCGCGGACGGTATATTGTTTGATCTTGCCCGCTCCAGAGCATACGCACCCGGCCTGCTGGAAACTACGGTAACTATTTCGCAGCCCGGTAAAGCACCAGTTTTTATATTATCCAGAATGGCTTGAAGATTTGTGCCCCCTCCGGAGACCATTACTCCAATCCTCAACATATTTCGATTTTCTCCTCGCCTTTTACTACCTCGCCGATTATATAAGCCTTCTCTCTCAGGTTGTTGGCTTCAGCCACAACAAATGGCGCTATTTCGGCAGGAACCGCCAATACCATGCCAATTCCCATATTAAATGTATTATACATATCGTCCTCGGCTATATTGCCTTTTTCTCTCATAAGCTTGAATATGGGAGGAATAGGCCACGTGCCTTTGTGAATTACAGCTTTCAAACCATCTGGCAACATTCTTGGAATATTCTCAATAAAACCTCCGCCTGTTATATGGGCCATCCCTTTTATATTATACTTTTTTATAAGGGAGAGTATGGTTTTTACATATATTCGGGTAGGTGTAAGGAGCTCTTCTCCCAATGTTTTTCCTAATGCACCAATATGTTCTCTTAGAACCTGGCTGTTAACATCAAAAATCTTTCTGACCAGCGAATAACCGTTGCTGTGTATCCCGGAAGAAGCAAGACCTATAAGAATATCTTTTGATTTTATATTTTTACCGGTTACAAGCATATCCCTGTCAGCCATTCCAACTATAAAGCCTGCTATGTCATATTCATCTTCCGGATAAAATCCGGGCATTTCGGCGGTTTCACCTCCGATTAATGCGCAGCTTGCCTGGATACAACCCTCCGCAACGCCTTTTACAATCTGTTCAACTTTTTCCGGAATAAGCTTGCCTAATGCAATATAATCCAGGAAGAACAACGGTTGCGCCCCGCTACAGACAATATCATTAGCACACATAGCAACGCAATCGATACCCACAGTATCATGCTTGTCCATTAGAAAAGCAATCTTCAGTTTAGTTCCGACTCCATCCGTTCCTGATACCAATACAGGCTTCTTATAATGCATGTTTTCCAAAGTGAATAAGCCGCCAAAACCACCGATTTCTGCAAGCACTTCAGGCCGCATGGTTTTATTTACATGGGACTTCATCAGATTAACTGCTTTGTAGCCGGCTTCTATATCTACACCGGCCTCCTTGTAATTTGCCATTTTAAAATCCAGCCTTTCTATAAACTATATATATAAGCTGACCCTCTGCGGAACTGCAAGGCGATGCCACGGGCTAGATTCTTAAGAGTACACGGATCAACCGCTACCGCTAAGGTCAGTATATTATATAAATAGCAATATCATTAGTTCAGCTTGTATTGTTAACACCTTTGCCCCTGAAAAATATTATCTGAATTCATAGGGACTTTCATCGGGTATTCGCCTGTAAAGCAGCCTGTGCAAAAACCGTTGGCCGGAGCGCCGACAGGTGTCTTCAAAAGGCTCTCTACACTTAAAAAAGCAAGACTATCCGCATTTATACTTTCTCTAATTTCTTCTATGGTATAATTTGCAGCAATTAAATGTTCTTTGGAAGATATGTCTATACCAAAATAACACGGATTCAACACAGGTGGCGAACTGATACGCATATGAACTTCTTTAGCACCTGCATTTTTCAGCATTTGAACTATTCTGTATGATGTGGTTCCGCGAACTATTGAATCGTCGATAATAATGATTCTTTTGCCGTCTATTTCTTCCTTAAGAGCATTTAATTTAATTCCCACACTGCGTTCCCTTAGTTTCTGAGTCGGTTGTATGAATGTTCTGCCAACATATCTGTTCTTTATCAGCGCTTCGCCATAGGGAATGCCTGATTGTCTCGAATAGCCGATAGCTGCTGTAATTCCCGAATCCGGAACACCAACAACAAGATCGGCATCCACCGGACTCTCTTTTGCCAACAGTTTTCCGGCCTCTAAACGAGATCTGTAAATTGAAGCACCGTCTATAATACTGTCGGGTCTGGCAAAATAGATATGTTCAAAAATACAGAATTTATGAGGTTTATTATAATTTGTTTTAATCGACCTTAATGAACCGTTTTCTATAAAAACAATCTCGCCCGGTTCCACATCTCTGATAAAATCGGCTCCTATCGCATCAAAAGCACAGTTTTCCGATGCCAAAACAAATGAATCTCCTAGTTTTCCTATGCATAAAGGCCGCATGCCCCACGGATCTCGTATCCCCGCCATAACCGTTTGAGTCAGTATGACCAGTGCATAAGCTCCCTTAATTACATCCATGGTTTTTTTAATAACTTCTTCAAGATCTTTGCCTCTAAGACCGTAGCGGGATATTAAGTTTGCAATCACTTCAGAATCGGTAGAAGTTTGAAAAATAGCTCCCTTGTTTTCCAGCTCATACCTTATTTTTGTTGCGTTAACAAGATTTCCGTTATGGGCAAGGGCCATCCTTCCACCCTTATAGTTAAATATAAGGGGCTGGCAATTTTCTATTGAGCTGCCTCCGGTGGTAGAATATCGAGTATGTCCTATTGCGGAGGTGCCGTCTATACGATCCAGAATTTTTTCGGTAAACACCTCCGGAACAAGGCCGCTTCCTTTTTGTCCGGTAATCTCCCCATTATGGCAAATTGCAATTCCACAACTTTCCTGACCCCGGTGTTGAAGCGCGTAAAGTCCAAAATACATCATGTGGGCTATATCATCATCTTTATAGTCTGATATCCCAAGCACTCCACATGCTTCATGGATACCGTCATTCCATTCATCAACATTTTTAAAGCCAAAGTTTTTCATTAATGTATACCTCTCAGTTTTTCTTGAAGCTGTTGATCCTTTTTTGCAACTTGTTCCGCCAACTTAGCTTTATAATCCCGCAATTTGCTTCTTAAATGAGGATATACTCCGCCTAATATCTGAATGGCAAGAAGAGCCGCATTTTCACTGCCGTTGATGGCAACTGTAGCGACCGGGATTCCGGAAGGCATTTGTACTATTGAAAGAAGTGAATCAAGACCGTCCATGGTAGAGGACTTTATCGGCAATCCGATTACCGGAAGAACCGTAAATGCCGCCAGGACTCCCGGCAGGTGCGCTGCTTTGCCCGCAGCCGCAATAATCACATCATATCCGTTTAATTCTGCATTTTTCGCAAGCTCTGCAGCCTTATCCGGTGTCCTGTGAGCTGAACAAACATTCACAGTGTAATCCACCCCGAACTCATTTAATATTTTTAGACTTCCTTCCACAACCGGAAAATCAGAATCACTTCCTATTATTATTGCAATTTTAGGTTGCTTTGACATGGCGTAAACCTCCAAATTCAATTGCTATGCGATTTAAACATGAAGCCTATAAACCAAGCAACACAAAACGGGCTGGATCAAACCAACCCTTTGATTCATTCATTTTCATATTATTAAAACTACAAATTAAAGTCAATGTGAAACCTTCACTAAAAACTTCTTTATCATAAACGCAGGATTGTAAGATAATTTAGATTTTCGTAGTCCTTCAATTCCTAAATCTTCTTCACGGTTTACATATTTCACGTTACTCCATTCATTCCTGCAAAAATCCCTGTTGATTACAGCGTATATACCATGAATATCTGAGTTCGCTTTCTCAATATGTATTACGGCGGTTTCCGGGTTCAAAAGCTCGCCTATGGTAAAAGCCTCAAAGTTTCCGTTAACCTTTATCAAGGCGCCTTTAAGAGAAGTAAATCTGCTCCAGTTATCCAATAATTCGTTGCAAGCATACTTTTCGGTATTTTTAGTAGCATGATCCGATATATTTTTATCTACCCATCGGTCAAGTATCCTTTTGCATTCTTCCAGATTATCCTCTGTTACACGTACATATTCATAATTCCCATATAAGCGCATAAATTGGCTGATATGGTTTCTTTTTTTGCTGTACTTTTTACCGGAAAGATTTATTAAATCGGCAGCATTATATACATAGTCATAGGTATGTTCAAGAGGCTCTATGGAAATGTTATCCTTATAAATTGATTTGAGTTTATCGACACAATTTTCACTAACCCTTGCATAACGCATGGATAGCCCATTTTCCTCAAAATATCCTTCAACAAATTCTATGGCTTTTTTAAGTTTTTGAAGATCGTCTACGCCATTTACCGGGACAGGGCAAAAGCTATAAGCCGGGTATACGCTTGACCTGGAAATCATGCACAGGTAGTCTTCTTTTATAGTGAAACTTAAGTTGTAATCATTTCGCCACATATATAGATATGGAAATGTAAACTCTGATGCAATAGGTTTTGCTCTCTTAAAAATGTCGGTAAATAATGTCTTGTCTTCTAATGTAATTTTTTTAAATGTACCCATAATAGGGCAATTCCCCCTAAATTCTAGTTAATCTCCAAAGCTAACGCCCATATTTCTTGCAATACGTACAAGCTCACCGTCAACAGGTACAGATTTGCATTTGTAGGCTACCTCGGATAAGTCGACCGGATAAAGTACATTATTCCTTATTCCGGCCATTTTATTATAAGTTTCGTGTGCGACCATATTTACAGCCTCGACACCGAGTCTTGTGGTCAATATCCTATCGGAAGGCGACGGTTCTCCACCTCTTTGCAGATATCCCAGTACGGTAACACGCGTTTCAAGATGGGTCAATTTTTCAAGTTGCGCAGCAATATCCGAACTAACACTATGCATTGATTTTGGACAACCGGGATCCGGTCTTTCAGCATTCTCTGCTTTACCGGCCGGAATGCATCCTTCCGACACACAGACTATACTGAAATTTTTGCCGGATTTTTTTCTTTCCAGAATCTTTCTTGCTATAAGGTTTATATCATATGGAATCTCCGGAATGAGAATGATATCGGCTCCTCCGGCAATACCTGATTCTAAAGCCACCCATCCGGCACGCCTGCCCATAACCTCCAAAATCATTACCCGGTGATGTGATTCAGCTGTCGAATGTAATTTGTCGAGCGCCTCTGTTGCTGTATTTACCGCAGAGATAAAACCTATCGTAGTATCTGTTCCGGGAATATCATTATCTATATTTTTGGGAATGGCAACAATATTAACACCCTGTAATGAAAGCCTGTAGCCTATAGTAATCGTATTTATACCGCCTACTAAAATAAGCGCCTCAATATCATGCATTTTCAGGTTATCACAAATACGCCCGCTCATATCTCTTTCTTGTTTTTCACTACCATTGTCCACTATCATATTAAAAGGGTCAAAGCTGTCGGTGGTGCCAAGTATGGTTCCCCCCTTATCCAAAAGTCCCGATACATCGGACAGAGTCAGCTTTTTAAACCGGTTGTTAACCAATCCCATGTATCCGTCCGTAAACCCGATAACTTCATAGCCATAAATATTGATAGCTGTTTTTACCACTGCTCTTATGACAGAGTTAAGCCCCGGACAATCTCCTCCTCCGGTTAGTATTCCTATTCTTTTACGTTGATTGTTCATAATAAGACCTGCCCTTTTTATATTTTCTCAGATATTAAGAATTAACATCTTTCTTCTAATTTGCATTTACTGAAAAATTTATTTTCCTTATACCTCATGAAAATGTCCTTCAAATCGCATATTTTTAAAACCATCCTGTTTTAGTGCTTCATATAAAACAATAGCCACTGAATTGGACAAATTCAAAGATCGAATATTGTCCAGCATCGGAATGCGTAGACATTTATCATAGTTCTCTTTCAGGAGTGCTTCAGGCAACCCTTTTGTTTCTTTGCCAAAAAGGAGGAAACAACCTTCCGTATATTCAATCTCATGGTAAGCCTTTTTGGCCTTAGTTGTACAATAAAAAAAGTCCGCTCCTTTATTGGAATCAAAAAACTCCTGAAGATTATCATAATATTTTAGTTCGATATATTTCCAATAGTCAAGGCCTGCCCTTTTTAAATAGCGATCTTCTATAGAAAAACCTAAGGGCCCCACTAAATGTAGTGCGGCCCCGGTAGCAGCGCAGGATCTTGCAATATTACCGGTATTTTGAGGTATTTCCGGCTCTACTAAAACAATATTTACTTTCACCTTGTTACTCCCTGATGTCACCCATTGATTATTTGATTTTCTCTTCTAATGATACATCAATTCCAATTTTTTTGCCATCACTGATACAAAGCGGAATACTAATGGTCTGCATGTTTGTGGGTGATATCAGCAGTTTTTCTCCCATAAACAGAGACGGTGGTGTAATCTCAACACCTATATTTCTACTGGCCAACAGCGTAGCAGTATTACCCATAATCATATTAGACAGCTCCGCTATTGCACTTTTTGATATTTCGTCCAATTCTGTTACGGCAATCCCGCCCATCATTGCGGATGCAACAGCTAAAGCAGATTCGTGGGAAAATGATATAACTACTTGTCCTCTGATTTTTCCTGTCAGTCCTACGATAACTGCAATATTTTCGCTCCCAAAAGGTAATTTTCTTAAATGTACTTTTCCCAACACCGGCTTCTC
Source organism: Acetivibrionales bacterium (assembly GCA_050945655.1). Lineage (GTDB taxonomy): Bacteria > Bacillota > Clostridia > DSM-8532 > DSM-8532 > DTU059. Next base: position 26,640 of record JBMNTI010000015.1, read on the forward strand.
ACCGGTCATCATCATCAATACCGACTGACTTGCCTCAATAAATGGATTTATATATTCTACGTTCATTTACTCTCTCCCTCAGGATGAATATTTATGATAATTATATTACCATAAATATCATATAAACGACAAATAATTATTTATAATTATACATTTTACCCATAATTTTTGCTTTTAAAATCAAATATTATGAAATATCACTAAGAGAATCGTTTATATTCCAAAAATCTTCGTAAAGAATTATTTTTTATTTTTATTGCCTTTTCCGGACAGAATTCGTGACAGCAAAAGCAGCTAATACAATTATTATAATCAATATTAACCTGTTTTTCTTTATTCTTGCTTATTGTCTTCGGCGGACAAACCTCAATGCATTTGCCGCAACTTATACATTTGTCATGCAGGATTTCAGGTTGAGGACGAAACCGTTTCCCTAGCAAGCGCATAATACCTGCTCTTAAACCGGTTGTTTGTTTATCAAGAGTGGGCACTTCAAAGCTTTCGGGTCTAATCTTATCAATGTCAAAACCTTGAATATTAACGCTATTTTCATCAAAAATGCCCCTTTTTTTAGCAATATTCATAACCGGAACATCACGGTAATCAACACCTATTGCTTTTAAAGCAGCGTAATCAACAGCAAAAGCATCTGTTGATGCGAACAGACATCCAATATATTTGGGTACTCCGGCACTTGGGCCTTCACCCTCCATGGCTATTATACCATCAATTATACTGAGCTGAGGTTTTGTGGCAAGGAATATGTCGATCAGACAATTGGCAAATAGTTTACTGTCACCCATCCTCAAATGATATTCCGATTTCTCCAGCCCTGCAATCGAACCGAACATATTCTTAACCGCTCCTGTATAAACCATAAACCTGTGGGTTTTAAGCTTTGCCAGATTAATAATGATGTCTGCATCATGCAATGGCTTCAGGATTTTAAGTGACTTAAGAAATTCTGCATCGGGATTTTCGATTTTTTCTACTCTTAAATCAAAATTAAGTTCGGCTCCCGTTTCATTTGCCACCTGCTCGATTCCGGTTTTTCCATATACCATCTTAAGCATTGGTATATTGTATGGGCCTCCCGGACTTTCTATGATTACTGCAATCCCTCCCGCCTGTTGAACCAGCTTAATTACGGCATGAACAACTGAGGGATGAGTTGTAGCCGCATCCTCAGGCCTTTTAGCCATCAGGAGGTTAGGCTTTATTGCTACCCTCATTCCAGGCTTTACTATTTTCTCGATACCGCCCATTCGTTCAAATATCTGTTCTAAACAAGCAACGACCCTGTCAAGTCTGTAGTTTTCCGAAGTATTAATAATAACATCCATTGTATCCGGCCCTTCGTCATTTAAATTGCTTTTCTATACACGCGCTTCAATTTATGTTATAACGTGTTTCCAGTTTCAACGACTTGGTACCCGCTCGAAAACTTAGATTTCGGTAACGGGTGAGGTCGTTATAGCAGCTAATCATTGTTCTTCCGGCAGAAAGACATTTTCTGAATATGTATTGCTTCCATCCCAGAGAATCCATTCCTCATAACCGGCATCATATACCGCTTGAATTTGCTCCCTTACTTGTTTGGCACCATATTCCTGATAATAGCCTTCCTTCATCTTTATTGTGAAATCCTGCAGATAAGGTCTTACCTTCGCTTTATAGCCAGGCACCTGGCTTATTCTGGATTTAGCTTTTAACAGAGCCTGGTATATAACATTGTAAGGCTCAAGGTCGGGAGCGGTAAACAGCACCCCATTGATAGACTGTCCTACGCCATTACCAAATATTCCGTTGGAAGCATTGGCATAATGAGAAGGGTAAATCATCGGTGATATGTAATCAATATCCATTCCTATCTCGTCAAACAGCTGACCAATTGCTTTGCCGTCCCTGTCACTTTCTATTACGATCCCAAAGATATCGGCCGATACAGGTACATCCTTAACCTTCTTTATTTCTTCGGCCGCTTTCTTTAAAAACTCGTTGATAGCAACTGTTTTGGCAGGGGGACTTTCGCCATACTCTACCTGCTTCGAGCTTGCGGTCGGGAATCTGACATAGTCAAATTGGATCTCATCAAATCCTAATTTGACGGCTTCTTTTGCTATTTCGATATTGTAGTCTATAACTTCCGGTATATATGGATTGGTCCAGGAACCATGTTTACCCTCGGTCCATAAGCTTCCGTTAGGCTTTTTAATTCCGTATTCAGGCTTTTTTTTGGAAAGGCCGTTATCTCTGAATACAACAATACGGCCAATAACATATACATTGTTATCATGGCATTTCTTTAGCAGCTCTTCAACATTATAAACCTTTTTGTACAGGGATAATTCCTGAGCCAAAGGTATTTGGGATTCATAATTGATATAACCATTCTCTTTTATATCGATTACAAGGGAGTTCAACTCCGTTTTGTTGGCCAAATCAATATAATGATCTATATTCTTAGCCGCAATTCCGCCGGTTAAATACAAGGCCTTAACCTTAACCGGTTCTTTCGGCTCAGGAGTAGGTGCAGGTGTTGGTGTTGGTTCAGGTGTCGGTGTGACGGATGGTGACGGAGTGGGGGATCCTTCAGGTGCCGGTGACTGGGGATTATCAGTTGAAACCGGAGTAGTATCCGGGGTGGGAGAAACGGATCCCTGTGGTATATTAGCTGAGCAAGACGAAAAAATCATTGATGCAATAATCAAACTTGCTGTTTTTCTCAAGATTCTTTTTAGCATGTTGTTTTCCTTCCTGAGTTAATAAATATTGATTCAATAAGGACTTTTCCCTACAATGTCTTCAGTATGATTGCCCATGCTGAAAAAATAAGCTGAACCCACAGCTTATTAAGTCTGGAATTCACTTTAATTGACATAGTATCAATTTACCAGACATTTTCAATGTTTACAACAGTAATTTACCGTATGGGAAAAATGCCCTCAGCTTATTTGTAATAAAAGGTTTTTAAAGTATTCTACAATATTTTGAATATAGCCCTATTTATTTCTTTTTAGCCAGAAGGTCAGCTGAATCCTTTCCTCATTTGGATCGGGATCATAATCGTATATGTAATAAAAATGCGGATAATCAAGGCGTTTATTGCGATGCACAAGCTGGATAGAATCGCCTTTATGAAGGGTTTCAAGAATGTCATAGCAGGCAATTGTGTTGCCATGTATCACATATTTTCCTTCAAGATAAAGAAAAGTATTTTCAAATCCGCCTGTACTTATCATAATTACGCGGTAGGTGCCGTCCTTATTAAAGGCATATCCCTGTGCAAAAGACGGATAGTCGACAATTCCGCTTGTTATATCCTTATATCCCACGAACAGGTTAGTATCGATATTCGACCACATGCCCACCAAGATATCCTTTGGGAAGTCTTCTTTTCTATCAATAAACAGGATGTCAAATTTCCTGTCATATGTATCTTCCATTTCGAGGAGAGCTATGAAGAAATTAGACGGTATAAACAGTTTGTCGTTACGGTACTCGGGCGCCATACCCATATCATATTCCTTGCCGTTTATAACGACCTTTGTTGAACCTTCAGCCAAATCAGCCCTGAGAAAAATCTTATCTCCATCTTCCCATATAATGCTAAACAAGCCATCGTCAGGGTATTGAAAGTCAGGGTAAGAGTTTGGAAGATAGGGAATCTTAAAACAAGACTTGAATTTTGATCTCTCAATCATTAAATAATCTGTACCGCTTTTTCTTTTTATATAATATTCGTCGTCATACAGTTCGATGCCGCATATGACTATACGATCGTAATCCCAGTCAGATTTGGATTTTTTTTCCGTTTTGCTTGATTTCTCTCTCGAACTTCTTCTTTCTTCCTTATCATCGGATTCTTCCCCGCAACCAACAAAAGAAAAGAGAACAAAGAAACACATCAATATCGATATATACTTCTTAATCCAATTATTCATATAAAACACCCCTGCTTTAAATATATTCTCTTTGACAGCAACAGTTTACGGCTAATTTACGAATAAGCAGCGAGCGGCATAAAAAATCGGATGTTTTATCAGAGTGTGCTGAATTGTTACTGTCTGAAGTTGCCGGACTTATTTTTATTCATGTTGCAGATAATTCTTGTTTAAACAATCAAGCATTGGCAACTAATATATACATATTTTATAAAAGAATCAACTCGAATTCAATAATTAAAAGTAATGACCATATATTAAAAAAAGAGTCCGTTGGACTCTTTTTCTATGGCTCCTCAAGTTGGGCTCGAACCAACGACCCTGCGGTTAACAGCCGCATGCTCTACCGACTGAGCTATTGAGGAATAAAAAATTCGGCAACGACCTATTTTCCCGGGCCGTTTCCAGCCAAGTATCGTGGGCACTGGAGAGCTTAACTTCTGTGTTCGGTATGGGAACAGGTGGTTCCTCTCCGTTATAGTCACCGAAAATTTTTCTATTTAATTTTGGGTCAGCACCC
>JBMNTI010000016.1:0-30073 GCA_050945655.1 Acetivibrionales bacterium
ATTCAGCATAATCCTAGCTCGTCTAAGGTTGTTTCAAATGCTCACTTTGTTGGATTAGTTCAGCGATATCGTGTATTATACTTACTTGTGTGATTACAGCACAAATTCTTAACTACAAAATATCAATATGTTCTCCTGCAAGTGCCTTATTCATACTCCTTACTGCACAAAACTTTCCGCACATGGAACAGGTATCTTCATTCTCAGGCTTCCTGTCAGAGCGGATTTTTTTCGCCGTTTCCGGATCTATCGCGCACGCCCACTGTGCTTCCCAGTCAAGTACTCTTCTCGCATCGGCCATCCTGTCGTCAATCTCTCTTGCTCCTCTTACACCCTTAGCAATGTCTGCCGCATGGGCAGCAATCTTCGAAGCAATGATGCCCTGCTTCACATCCTCTAAATTCGGCAGCGCCAAGTGCTCTGCAGGTGTCACATAGCATAAAAAGGCAGCGCCGGCTGAAGCGGCAACAGCGCCTCCGATTGCCGATGTGATATGGTCATAACCTGGTGCTATATCAGTTACCAGCGGCCCTAATACATAAAACGGTGCTCCATTGCAGATGGTCTGTTGAATTTTCATATTGGCAGCAATCTGGTCGATGGGCATATGCCCGGGTCCCTCCACCATTACCTGGACATCCTTTTCCCAGGCTCTTTTGGTAAGTTCACCCAGCCGTACAAGCTCCTCAATCTGACACACATCAGAAGCATCAGCAAGGCACCCCGGTCTGCAGGCATCTCCTAATGATATTGTCACATCATATTCGCGGCATATATCAAGAATCTCGTCGTAGTACTCATAAAAAGGATTCTCTTCGCCCGTCATGCACATCCATGCGAATACCAGGGAGCCGCCCCTGGATACGATGTTCATTTTTCTTTTATGCTTCTTTATCTGTTCTATGGTTTTTCTTGTGATACCGCAGTGCAAGGTAACAAAATCAACTCCATCCTCGGCATGAAGCCTTACTACATCAAGAAAATCTTTTGCTGTTAGGGTATCTAGATCTTTCTGGTAGTGAATGACAGCATCATATACCGGCACTGTTCCTATCATAGCCGGACATTCCGAGGTTAGCTTTCTGCGGAAAGGAATGGTATCCCCATGGGAGGACAGATCCATGATTGCATGAGCACCCATATGTACGGCTTCCATCACTTTTTTCATTTCCAACTCATAATCCTTGCCGTCTCTTGACACCCCTAGGTTTACATTAATTTTCGTTTTCAGTATCGAGCCGATTCCCTGCGGATCGACGCATTTATGGTTTATGTTTGCACATATTACTACTTTTCCGACTGCAACTAGCGGTAACAGTTCCTGAGCCGTCATCATCTCCTTTTCAGCTACTTTTTTCAGTTCCTCAGTAATAATACCTTTTCTTGCAGCTTCCATCTGTGTCGCATATTCCCTCATTGTAATTTCTCCTTTTTATTGATATCCCACATGTGGTTTAGCGGGCCGTTTCCCTTTCCCAAGTCAAGCATCGCCCTTAATGCGCCTGATACATATTCCTTTGCTAACTGGATTGATGTTTCCAGATCCATGCCTTTGGCAAGACCGGAAGCAATGGCACTGGACAAAGTACATCCGGTCCCGTGAGTGTTTTTATTGTTAATTCGCTGCCCTATGAACCACCTGTACTTATGGTTCCGATACAATAAATCATTGGCGTCGTTTATGTTATGTCCGCCCTTGCAAAGTACGGCACAACCGTATTCATTGCTGATGATCTCAGCCGCATTAATCATATCAGTTTCATTTTCAATGGATACTCCTGATAATACAGATGCTTCCGGAATATTAGGTGTCAATAAAACTGCTTGACGGAACAAACAGCTTTTCAAGGTTTCCACTGCATCATCCCGAAGAAGCTTTGAACCGCTTGTGGAAATCATTACCGGATCCACAACGATGTTTTTTGCATTGTAAAATTTCAGCTTTTCTGATATAGTTTCAATCAGTTCAGCCGATGAAACCATACCAATCTTAACTGCCTCCGGATAGATATCGGTAAAAATGCTGTCCAGCTGTTTGCCTAAAAATTCCGGAGTAACCTCCATAATACCTGTAACGCCGGTAGTATTCTGTGCAGTAAGCGCAGTAACCGCACTCATAGCATATACGCCATTGGCGGTCATTGTCTTAATATCTGCCTGGATGCCGGCGCCTCCACTGGAATCGCTTCCAGCGATTGTTAATGCTGTTTTCATATTTTTCTCCATTCCGCTGTATATCCAGCTTTCTTTAGCATTAATTTTATATAGCGGCAAAAGGTGGTGCCCCCAATCTGCCGCTGAAAACATCTCTTATAAAGATGATCTTTCTAAGAAAATATAAAAATTGTCCAACTTTTCTAAGTAGATGTCACTGATTACCTTAATCTCTTCACAGATTTCTTTTAAGGTTTCATAGTTTACATAATCTGCATCCGCCTTGGAACCGGTATGAAATACTGCCCCGACTCCCAGATAATCTGCTCCTCTTTTTTCTACCAATACCGCCTGTTCCACCGTCTGCGCCGATACTCCAAGAATTTTATCCCTGCCTATCAGTTCACACACATTGCCGGCCTCCATATCCTTTTGCCCTACATGGACACCATCGGCATCCGCCTCTATGGCTATATCTACGTTATCATTGACAACAAACGGGACACGGTACTTTTTGCACAATTCCTTTATTTCTTTTGCTTCCTCGAGGAATTTTCCAGCCTCCAGTTCTTTTTCTCTAAGCTGGACAAAGGTTGCACCACCTGTTAGTGCCTTTTCCACCTGACTGTATAGAGTTTCATTTCCAAGCCAGAACCTGTCGGTGACAGCATATAAAAGTAAATCTTCTTTATCTAACTTCATACTTTGCTCCTTTTTCCAGCGTTTCTCCATCTATGTTATAAATGGCGTCAATAATTCTGTTCCGGTATGTGGAATTTCCATCAGAAGGCTGCATATTGCTCCATCCTATTTCTCCCGCAAGCCCCATGGCACACACAGCGGCGGCAGCTGCCTCCAGTTCATTATCCGGATTGGCAATAAGAAAAGCTGTCATAATTGCGGAAAGCTGGCAGCCAGTGCCCGTGATTTTTGACATTTCCGCTCTGCCATTTCTGATGACATAGCATTTGTCCCCATTGCTAACAAGGTCAATTGCTCCGGTTACTGCAATAATGCATCCTGTCTTTTTCGCACACGTTTTTACGAACGCAACTGCATTGTCAAGTGAAGCTTCGGTTACGGCATCAGCTACATCAGCGTCAACACCCTTGGTGCTTCCGTTTCCCAGTGCTAAAGTCTTAATCTCAGAAATATTTCCACGAATTGTACTAAATTTAATTTCTTTCATCAGGTTGACTGCCGTATCTGTACGAAGCTTGCTTGCGCCTACCCCAACCGGATCAAGTAAAACCTTATGCCCAAGTTTGTTTGCTTTCTTTCCGGCAAGGAACATAGAGGAGATTGTATTTTTGTTAAGCGTTCCGATATTAATGTTCAGACCTCCGCAAATGGACGTGATTTCTTCCACATCCTCCAGATCATCTGACATAATCGGACTGGCTCCGCAAGCAAGAAGCACATTTGCAACATCGTTCACGGTTACATAGTTTGTAATATTGTGAACAAGAGGCACTTTACTACGAACATTTTCAATACATTTTTTCAACATGGTATCTCCTTTCGCAAATACAAACTGATGGTCTGTCAACAATACAAAAAAACTGCATATACACCAACCAAGTATATATGCAGTAATTTCTGCTAATTATATCCCTACGTTGGCATTACCCAAATCAGGTTACGGGTCTAAGCACACAGCTTACTCTCAGCCTGCTTTTAGCAAGCTCCCCTTTGTATTTACCTCTAATTATACTATAGCATAACAAAAATTCAATCATTGTTTGACAAAATAGCATATTAATTAGTAAGCAGGGATTTCACAAAAAAGCAGAAACTTTTATATACCATTTTAAAGGATTCCATATTTTTAACATCGGTAAGAAAATTTGATAATGGCCGGGGAAAAATAAAAAAGCTCGATTCAGTGTTTTTGAATCAAGCTTTTTTATTTTTCTCCGGTTGTTGCATTATTGTTGCACTTTTTTATTTCAGTGCCTTGTAATGTGGAGCCCTCAATCGGAATTGAACCGATGACCTCATCCTTACCATGGATGCGCTGCTTCGTAAAAAGCTTCGTCCTGCTGCGTCAAGCGGCGCATTCTGCGGTGCTCATTTATCTTTATAAACTCCGCTCCTCGATGCTTGCTTTCCTTGCATTACTCGCTTTTTACTTTGCATGCTCTGCACAGAGCGCATCCATGGGAGGGCGAAATCACCGGTACGGCTTCGGAGTAAGAACCACAATAAAGAAATAGGCTCAACAAACGTTGAGCCTATTTCTTTATTGTGGAGCCCTCAATCAGAATCGAACTGATGACCTCATCCTTACCATGGATGCGCTCTGCCTACTGAGCTATGAGGGCGTTTTTGATTCGCTGGAGCGGGTGAAGGGAATCGAACCCTCGCAATCAGCTTGGGAAGCTGATGTTCTGCCATTGAACTACACCCGCATGCACATCCAACATGCAGCGAAATCTATTTTAGCATAAGGCCATATCATTTGTCTAGTACCGAAAATTAATTTAGTCTTCGTCGTAGTAAAAGTCTTCATCACGTTTTTCAAGATTTTCTCTCATAGTTCTTACATTTTCCTGAATAGAGAAAATGACCATAAAAATTTCAAACAGTACTCTAAGAATTATTTCCAGAATGAGTGTTCCTAACAGGGCAACGAAAAAGTTGATTACAAACATGGCCACAAGCCCTATTACAACAAGAACAATTGTAAACGCTATATATAGAATTTTAGCCAGGCCGCTGCCTAACATCACTTCAAAGTTCAGAACATCCTGCAGATAGTCCGATACTTTATCATATCTTTTTTGTTTTTTTGGTACTAAGAACAAAAAGTAAATCCAGATAGCCACAATAACCGCACCGGTAAGGATATAAGGAAAAGAATTATTCAGTGCGTCGGTTATTTTGTCAGCCATTGAAAAGAATCCAAGTTTTAAAAAACCTTCCATAAGTCAACCCCCGTTTGTGTTCCGTTTTATTAGCCCGGCAGCAAGCTTCACTGCTTTGTATGCATCATTTGCATAGTGTGCGCCAAAGCTTTCTGCAAAGCTTCGATCCACCACTGCGCCGCCTACCATCATATCGCATTCAAGTTTTTCACTCTTCATATTAGACATAACCAGCGGCATCTGGTTCATTGTCGTAGTCATAAGAGCAGAAAGTGCTATGATATTTGCTCCATTTTCCTTTGCGGCACCAATGATACGGCTTGATTCCACGTCCTTGCCCAGGTCTATCACAGTAAACCCGTAGTTTTTTAACAGCATGGCCAGAATATTCTTTCCTATGTCATGCACATCACCCTTAACTGTTGCAATTACAATGGTGCCTTTGCTTTCCACACCTTCCTGACTCCCTTTCTCAAGCTCCGGCGCAAGAACAGCCATGGCCTTTTCCATAGCTTCCGCACCTCTTATCAGCTGGGGCAGGAAATACTGTTTTTGTTCATACCTTTCCCCCACCTTTTGAATTGCGGGGATCATCTGTTCATCGATAATTTCTTTAGGCGATTTGCCGTTTATCAGCGCCTGATAAGCCATATCCTCCGCAGTTGTTCTGTCACCGTTTATTATAGCATCATAAAGGGTTTTTAATCCAGATTCATGTTTATTTTCTGCTTTTCCTGCGTTTTTTTCCTGCTCCTGGCGAGAATAATATTCAATATAGGAAATTGCGTTTCTATCCCGGGCAACAAGGGCATCAGCTGCTTTGACTCCTTGCATCATCTGTTGATTGTTAGGATTTAATATAGCCGTAGTTAAACCGTTTGCAACGGCCATCGCCAGAAAAGCTACATTAATATTCTCTCTTGAAGGCAATCCGAATGATACGTTAGAAAGCCCGATGGTGGTATTTATTTTAAAGATATTTTTGCACCACGAAATAACTTTTAAGGTCTCAATAGCACCGGACGAATTTGAGGCAATAGTCATCACCAGCCCGTCTACAAGAATATCTTCTTTGCTGAAACCCAGTTCTTTTGCTTTGGAATAAACCCTTTTAATAATTTCGATCCTCTCTTTGGCAGTTTCGGGCACACCGTTGTCGTCAACAGGAAGCAGAATAAACATAGCCCCGTATTTTTTTGCAAGAGGAAGAAGCTTAGAGATCTTTTCACTTTCCCCGGAAACCGAATTAACGATCGCTCTACCCGGATATATTCTCAATGCGGCTTCGAGAGCTTCGTGGTCAGGCGTATCGATCATAACAGGTGCCGGTACGGCGTTACATACCGCATTGACCATATTCTTCAATGTTTCTTTTTCATCTATACCGGGTACTCCGGCATTAACATCCAAAAGAACGGCTCCGGCATCGGTCTGTTCTCTTGCAATGTCGGAAACCAGATCCATATCGCCTCTGATTAAAGCCTCTTTTAGCAGTTTTTTACCTGTAGGATTCAATCTTTCACCAATAACTGCAAAAGGCAGAGAGCTATGAATCTCAATGGTTTTTCTGTTTGAGCAGGCCAGGCTAAAGGGCTTGCGCTTCGATTTTATGGGGTTCAAGCCCGATATGATCTTTCCTACTTTACCGATGTATTCCGGAGTTGTACCGCAGCAGCCGCCCAGGGCATTTACTCCTGCTTCAACCAGCTCCTCCGTATAGGTTGCAAAGGTCTCCGAATCCATGTCAAAGATTGTTACGTTGTCCTCCAGCCTGGGTTTACCCGCATTTGGCTTTGCTATAAGGGGAACCTTCGCATAAGGCTTCATCTGTTTTATAATGTCAACCATTTCGGCAGGGCCGCTTGAACAATTACAGCCCACCGCGTCGGCTCCCAATGCCTGTAATGTCACTAATGCGCTTACCGGGTCACTGCCCATCAGTGTGCGTTGGCCCTCAAAGGTAAGCGTGACCATGACAGGCAAATCACAACTCTCTTTTATGGCGATAAGGGCAGCCCGGGCTTCCTGCAGATCCATCATGGTTTCTATTATGAACAAATCCACTCCGCCGTCCAAAAGCCCCTTTACCTGCTTTTTAAAGCCCTCCACCGCTTCTTCGAACTGAATACTGCCAAAGGGGTGCAATAAGCTGCCGCAGGACGAAATATCCCCTGCTGCAAAGGCTTTATTGCCTGCCGCATCCCGGGCAATTTCAGCAAGAGCCTTATTAAGTGTATAGACTTCATCCGAAAGGCCATACTCGGAAAGCTTTATGGGGTTTGCGCCGAAAGTGAAGGCATAAATAATATCCGAACCGGCTTCTACATATTTTTTATGTGTTTCCTTTAAAAGGTCACTATTTGAAACTGCCCATTTTTCAGGACACACGCCGTTTGGCATACCTGCATTTTGAAGCAGGGTTCCCATTCCGCCGTCCAGCAATACCAATTTATTTTTAATATATTTATCAAATTCATTTTTTGTCACGAAACATCACCTTTTATTCATGCTCTCCGCAAATACCTGCTATAGCGAAAACAGATTTTTCCGGTATTAATAAATATGCCTCATTTAATTCGATTCCTAAATTGCTTCCCTCTAATAATCGGTAAAAATCCTCCTGCTGCTTAATATCAAAATCGCCATATCCGGGACTGAAACGCATTTTAGTAAGAAACTTTCCTTTAGGCCTCAATGATTGCTCAACATAATTCATAACCAAATCTAAAGCCGAATCGGTGATTTCGGAAGCCGCCGCATCAATTACAACAGCCTCACTCATTCTGCCTTCGGCCTGCAGCCTGTCTATAAGCTCCATAATTTTTTTGCCGCCTGTAGCACCCATGATAAGCGCCTGTCTGCTGTTTTTAAGAAGTTCGGAAAGCCTCTGCCCCGAAAGAATGGTGCCGTCCTCTAATATAATCTTAGGTACAATTATTTGCAAGATATTCATGATTCGGTATGCCGCCGTGATACATAATGTCCTCTCCGCATCAAAAATAAGCCTCTCTACTTCATGCATGGCATCGGCGGGAATTACCGTACGATTTTTGTGATAGCCAAGTCTTGAAAGTATGAGGCTTTTGTTATAAGTGGGTTTTAAGCATCTCATTATCTTAATGTCAGACATCGCAGCATTGCCTCTTACCAAGTTTACCCATGATTTTTCTCATATTTTATCATATATAAACAGGTGCGACAAACATTCCTGCAATATTATTTCAGTCTGTTTTTTACAAAGGCTTTACCCGTTAATCATAGCACTGGTATGATTATACAGACCGACAGCATAAAACAAGGGGCTGCCACAAAAATAGGCAGTCATCCTGAGCGAAGCGAAGGATCTTCAGCAAATCTGTTCCTGACAGCCTGATTTCTTGAAGATTCTTCGGCCTTTATGCTCATTGTCTTTACTTGGTTGCCAGTTGTGTAGCGTTATGTTGCGTAACGTAAGGCATCAATACAATGGTTGAACTCATCTATTGGTTGGTTGTAGTATTCGTTAATTTTTTATCTTTTAGCCAGGTGTAGTTACGAAGCTCATTGATTGTGTTTACACACTTTAGCAAGACTATAATCTTTTGTTCTTGTAGCCAAGTGATTTCATGTAAAACAGCGAGGCTCAGCAGAATCAACAGTTATGTTTGTGTATTCGTAAGCTGCCGATGTCATGCGTAAAGCGGAGCAATTATTTTATGCAGTTCTCAATAAAATCCGCAAACTCTTCATTTACTTCATACCTTGAAATAAAGCCGATGTTGCTGTAGTACACAGTCTCATGGTATACCCCGCTATGGTTATATATCCTTATAGTAACAGGGTTAGCCAGTGCATTGTCCGCTGTTCCCTGGCTGGGCGCGGTACCTCCCACAGTTGAACTTCCATTACCCATTTCCATCATGCCCTTTGAGTAATCCTTTATCACAGGCATTCTGCCGTTGACAACACCTGCTTCGCCATTATCATCCCGAACCGCAGGCATATCTTCGGCATATCCGACAGTATCAGGTGCCTGAACCGGTGAATCGGGCCCAACCGGGTCAACTACATTTTGTCCTGCAGCATCAGGAGGAACAAGACCAGGATTGGGAACATCGACCTCGACATCGATGCCTGTGTCGCCGCCGGGCTTAAAGTTGAACAACCGATCAAAATATTTATCACTTGAGTTTTTTAGCACCGAAAAATATTTGTAGAATTGTGCGATCCCTTCCCGTTCGGTCAGCTCTCCCCGAATACCTAATTTGCCTTCTATCTTACTTTGCTCGGTGTGGACAATAAACTGAACCTTAGCGATGTCCTCAGCCTGATTGATTCCATATAGTTTGAGATACTCGACGGCATCTTCGTCCTGATTGTTGTTATAGCTTTCAAAGGTAAAGAATTTAAACAGCCGGAATTCATTATCATTTTTTACAGCGACAATGGCTTCTCCCCCAGCGGGTTTGTAGCTATACACCTCGCTTCCGACCAGACTTGGGTCAACACTGGTTGTGATGGTTGTAAGTTTATCGCCTGTATCATTTTCATTTATCTGCTGGGGAAAGCCGTATTCAGCTCTTAAATCATCCGATAAAAATATATAATGTCTGTTCCCCATCTGGAATTGGTTCAGCAGAGGCGCAACCATATCTTCCCTTCCGTCGGCGATATTGTCTATTCCATAATTCGGTACGGGTATTTCATTTTTACCTGCCATCATATCATAAGCCAAAAGACTGCCCGCTATAACAACAGCCAAACCTAGTGCAGGAACAGCTTTTCTAATATTGAACGCCATTTTTTTCTCCTTTCCGGAGTGACTCAGAATATTATTCAGCATCCGCTTTTGTGCGGTCTTATCCGGTTCTATTCTGTCAAAAGAACGCTTCAGGTCTTCCCTTCTCACTCCAAATCACCTTCCATTTCCATTCTTAATATATTTCTTCCTTTATGCAGCCAACTTCTTACGGTAGATTCGTTTTTCTTTAAAATGCGCGCTATTTCCACAGTGGAATATCCCTCATAGTAATAAAGATAAATGGGGGTCTTATATTTCGGAGGAAGAGCCAGAACTTTTTCAAAATTACCGTCTGTTTTAAAGGTTTGCTCAACAGCGGTTTCCGCAACATGGTCTATGCCAACCGTTTTTGACCACCAGTGCTTAAAATGATCCTTGCACAAGTTGGTGGCAGTTCTAATCAGCCATGCTTTTTCGTGCTCCTCATTCTGAAAAACCGTTTTATCTCTCATAAGCCTTAGAAAAGTATTTTGCACCATATCCTCGGTGTCGGTCCGGTTTTTCATATACATAAAGCAAACCCGGTACACGGTGTTTACATGGCGGCCATAGATTCGGACAAGCTCTTCATTCGTACGCAATAAAGAACCTCTCACTTGTCTTCCCCCTTTCACTAATAATACGATTGAAGAAGGTGAAGCGTTGAGTATGGTAAAAGTTTTTTGCCGAAGTCAAAGTTTAAAAAAATGGTACCCACTAAGGTACCATTTTTTTATTATTTTCTATTCTCTTAAGCCTCAACTGCGGGAGGATTATATCCATTCTTGAAGATTTCTTCAAATTCCTCGGCTTCCAGGCGTTCTTTATCCAGAAGCGCCGCAGCAATATCCTCAAGCTTCTGTTTATTTTCCATAAGGACTTCTTTTACCTTGGCATAGCAATCATCAATGATCCTCTTAACTTCCACATCTATCTTGGCCGATATCTCCTCACTATAGTTGCGGGCATGTGCATAGGTCTTTCCAAGGAATACCTCATCATTCTCATCACCAAACACAAGGTTTGACAATTCATCACTCATACCGTATTTAGTTATCATATTTCTTGCTATGGCATTGGCATTTTTTAAGTCGCTGGAAGCACCTGTGCTGATTTCACCCAGCATCAATTCTTCTGCCGCTCTGCCACCCAGGCTCACGATAATTTGCTCAATAAGCTGAGCTTTTGTGGTATACTGGCGATCCTCATCAGGCTTGTATGAGGTAAAGCCTCCTGCACGGCCTGAAGGTATAATTGTTACGCGATCAACCTTAACGGTTGTTGAAACAAGACGCACGGCAATTGCGTGGCCTGCCTCATGATAAGCCGTAAGCTTCTTTTCTTTGTCGCTGATAACTCTGCTCTTCTTTTCGGGACCGACCATAACCTTATAATTAGCTTCTTTTATTTCTGTCATGGTGATGCTCTTAAGATTCTTTCGGGCTGCCAGAAGAGCCGCCTCATTCAACAGGTTCTCCAAATCTGCTCCGGTAAATCCCGGTGTTGTCTTAGCAATATCCTTTAAATCCACATCTTCACTAAAAGGCTTGTTTTTGGCATGAACCTGCAATATAGCCTCACGCCCCCTTATATCGGGATAACTGACAACTACCTGCCTATCAAAACGTCCGGGACGCATCAAAGCAGGGTCTAATATATCAGGCCTGTTGGTGGCCGCAAGAATAATTACTCCTTCGTTAACACCAAAGCCGTCCATCTCAACCAACAACTGATTCAATGTCTGCTCCCGCTCGTCATGGCCTCCGCCCAAACCTGCGCCTCTGTGACGTCCTACCGCATCGATTTCATCAATAAAAACAATACTTGGAGCATTCTTTTTGGCCTGCTCAAATAAATCACGAACACGGGACGCACCCACGCCAACAAACATTTCAACGAAGTCGGATCCGCTT
This sequence comes from Acetivibrionales bacterium, assembly GCA_050945655.1. Classification (GTDB taxonomy): domain Bacteria; phylum Bacillota; class Clostridia; order DSM-8532; family DSM-8532; genus DTU059. The sequence continues at coordinate 11,694 of JBMNTI010000016.1, forward strand.
ATGGAAAAGAAAGGTGTCCCGGCTTCTCCTGCCACGGCTTTGGCCAGAAGAGTTTTACCTGTTCCGGGAGGTCCTACAAGAAGCACACCCTTTGGGATACGAGCTCCCAGCTCAATATATTTCTTTGGTTCTTTTAAAAACTCTACTATTTCTTCAAGTTCCGCTTTTTCTTCGTCTGCGCCGGCAACATCGCTGAACCTCACCTTAAGCTTACTGTCATCGGTTGCCATACGCGCCTTACTCTTACCAAAGGACATTACACGGTTTCCGCCGCCCTGTGACTGTTGGACAAAGAAAACCCAGAAGAAGACAAACAGAATTACCATGGCAAACATCGGAAGCATTTCGAGCCACCATGGAGGCGTTGATTTCTTCTCTACATCGTAGTTTTGAAGTTTTCCTTCATCAAATGCCTTGTCCAGAAGTTCCATAAAAGATTCCTGGGATAGAAAGCTTATTGAATATCTATAATCCGGTGAGAAATTTTCTGATGCGCTTTTAAGAATAACTTCGGCTTGAAGGGTTTGCACAGTAACGCTCTTAACATTTCCATTGTTTAATTCCCTGCGAAAGTCAGAATATTTCATTACAGCAGGATTACTAATATTGCTATACAACATTATTACCAGGGCCGTAATCACAAATATGATAACGTAAAAACTAAAGCCCCTTACTCTCTTCAAATAATTCAACCTCCTGTGAACATCATAATGTTCATATAAAAGATAAACAGATGCATTTCAAACTCATATAATGGTAACATACCAACTATAAAAAAACAATAAAAACAAATTATTAATATAATAGTATTACAATTCCTCAAGTACGCAGACATCCGGCAAGTTGCGATATTTTTCTGCGTAATCAAGACCGTATCCTATTACAAATTTATCGGGAATTATTATGCCCTGATAATCCACATCCAGTGGCACCTTCCTTCTTGAAGGCTTATCCAATATGGTGCAAACCTTAACACTAGCACAATGTTTAGCCGCAAACAAATCCTTAAGATATGTAAGGGTTAACCCTGTATCTATAAGATCTTCAACAATCAATACGTGTTTGCCGGTAATATCATAATCGATATCCTTCAGTATTCTCACTACTCCCGAAGATACCGTTGAATTCCCATAACTGCTTACCGAAATAAAATCGATACTTACATCGATTTCTATAGCTCTGCAAAGATCCGATAGAAACATAAAACCGCCCTTCAAAACCCCCACCAACAAAAGGTCTTTGCCCTCGTAATCTTTGGAAATCCTCCTGGCCAGTTCTTCTGTTTTCGCTTTTATTTCTTCTCTTGATACTAGTACGTTGATTTTAGGCATTTATATCTCCTCCGTCTTTTAAATAACTCCACGAAAGCATCAATACATTTTTTGTATCCTTTCGCGCCCGATAGTCCTCTGAGGTTCTCATCCCCACGATCCAGATTATTCTATTTCCCCGAGCTACCAGGGGTATCATTTCCCTTTTTTCGCCCGGTATTTTCTTGTCAATAAAAAAGTCTTTTAGTTTTTTTTCTCCCGCACCTTTATACGGCCTTATTTTATCACCTGCCAAACGGTTCCTTACAACTGCTTCACCATCCAGCTTATCCAGATCGAAAAACTGGACCAATGAATTTTCAGGCACTTGCTCAATATCTCCCATATACGACAGATTCCCGCCGGTTATTACCTTTGCTTCTAAAACAGCCTGAAGCTCGGGCACTTTGGTAAAGCCCTCCATGTTAATATAATATGAGTAAGGCCAATAATCCTTTTTACCCGTTTTTTTGAAAATTAATCTGTCATAAGACAATAGTACCTCTATATCATTTTTTAAAACCACTTTTTTTCCCGTACGATTATTCCTGCACAAGGTGATTATCTGGTCAACATGTACCGACTCGAGGTTTTTACGGCTGCTGTTTATTCTTTCCCATGCAAGTCTGATTATCCTCTTTTCAATAGCATTTGATAAATTTCTTAATCCCGTAGCCGAAAGGACCAACTCATCCGAATCGGATAAAACGATGGCTTCAAATGCCCTTTTCGTCTCCTGATCCAGAAAATCCCGGTCATCGCTTACCAGCGTTGAAAGCTTGAATAGCTGATTTGCAGGGTCAACGCCAAATAATCTATTAATTTCAGGAAATAACACGTTTCGTATACGATTGCGGGTATAATCAAAAGATTTATTGCTGCTGTCGGTACAAAAATTAATATTGTTATTTTCAAGGTATTTTATAATTTGGCTGCGCGGAATATTCAAAAGCGGGCGAATTATTTTTCCCTGTTTCATCGACATGCCGCATAATCCGTCCAGACCTGTTCCTCTTATTATGTTGTGCATAACAGTTTCGGCCTGGTCATCCAGATGGTGTGCAACGGCAATATAGTCGGCATCGGTATTTTTTAAAACTTTTCCGAAAAGTTTATACCTTGCCTCCCGGCCTGCTTCTTCCTCAGAAATCTCAAGTTTTTTGCTCAAGGCTTTAATATCAACAAAGAAGGTCTTTACGGATATCCCCCAATTATTGCACAGCTCTGTTACATAGGACTGATCATGAAAAGATTCGTCGCCCCGAAGCCCATGATTGACATGAACAGCAAGAATACTTAAATCGAATTCATCTTTAATCTCCAGAAGAACCTTCAGCAGACAGACGGAATCCGCTCCCCCCGACACACCCACAATTATTTTATCGCCCCGGGAAAGCAGATTCCTTTCGAGAATATTATTTTTTATCTGTTCCACAAAACTCTTACTATCCATCATCCTTTACCTGGCTGTATCAAAAGATTGTTCATCATACAGGCGATTGCCGAATTTGGTGAATTCAGGCATCCAAGCCAATTCCACTGTTCCGGTGGAACCGTTTCTGTGTTTGGCGATGATTACCTCTACAATATTGCGCTTATCCGTCTCGTCATTATAGTAATCATCTCTGTATAAGAATATTACCATATCTGCATCCTGCTCGATAGCTCCCGACTCTCTCATATCACTTAGTATCGGGCGATGGTCCGCTCGCTGTTCAGGTGCCCTGCTCAACTGGGACAATGCTATAACAGGCACATTCAGCTCCTTGGCCATAATCTTCAAAGATCGGGAAATTTCAGAGATTTCCTGCTGCCTGTTATCGCTCTTTTTTCTGCCCTCCATAAGCTGCAGATAGTCAACAACCACAAGCCCCAGGCCTTTTTCCAGTTTCAGCTTTCTCAGTTTCGACATCATTTCCATCGTATTAGTGATGGCATTATCGTCTATGTATATGGGAGACCTGGCCAATGGCCCCAGGGAATAACCAATCTTTTTCCAGTCCTCAGGTTCCAGCCTTCCGGTTCTCATTTTTTCCAGCTCAACCATTGACTCCAAAGCCAAAATCCGGTTTACCAATTGGGTCCTGGACATTTCCAGGCTGAATATTGCAACCGGGAAATTACGTAAAGCCGCGTTTACAGCTATATTTAGAACAAATGAGGTTTTACCCATCGCCGGTCGTGCCGCAACCAGTATAAGGTCGGAGTTCTGAAACCCTGATGTTTTTCTGTCCAAATCGATGAAGCCACTGGGGACACCCGTCAAATCACCCTTATTCATGCAGAGTTCTTCGAGTTGGGTAAAGGTCTTATCCAGCAATGAATTAATTGCTTCAAGGCCGGTGCGGTTTAAGCCCTGAGCAATATCAAACACAATTTTCTCAGCCTCGTTAAGCACCTCTAAACCTTCCCTTGTACCCTCATAACTCATATCAACTATTTTGCTCGAGGTTTGGATAAGGCTTCTCAATAAAGCTTTATCCTCAATAATTGATACATAGTGGGCAACGTTGGTAGTGGTGACGACAGAATTGGCAAGATGGGCAATATAATCCACATCCCCGATTTTTTCAAGGGTTCCCCGACGGGTCAAAACATCTGAGACAGTAACGATATCAACAGGCATACTTTCCTCATATAGAGTGATAATAGCCTCATATATTTCTTTGTGTTTCTCAAGATAAAAAGAATCGGCTCTAAGTCTGCCGCTTACCTCGGATAGTGCGTTTCTGTCTATGAGAAGTGCGCCTAATACCGCTTGCTCCGCCTCCACATGATGCGGCGGAATCCTTGTAAAATCGTCCATATTAATCCCCCCGGATAGTTAAGCACCTTGATTATCCTCAACCATAACTTTAATCTTAGTTGAAACTCCGGCATACAGCTTGACTTCAACCTCAGTATCCCCCAAGGACTTTATCGCTTCCGGGAGATTCAGCATTTTTTTATCTATGGTTATTTTGTGCTGAGCCTTTAACTGTTCAACAATATCCTTACTTGTTATAGAACCGAATAGCTTGCCGTTAGCGCCGGCTTTGGATTTTATGGTTACGGTCATACCGGACATCTTTACGGCCAAGGCTTTAGCGTCGGAAAGCTCGTTTGCCTTTCTGTGTTTCTCGGCCTCACTTTTAGCTTTTGCTTCATTAAGGGCTGCAGGTGTGGCCTCGGTTGCAAGACCTTTAGGTATAAGATAATTCCTGGCATAGCCGTCGTTAACTTCAACTACCGCATCCTTCTTCCCCAGGGATTTAACGTCCTGCTTTAAAATTACTTTCATGGTGCAACCTCCATTATATATTGATTTTCGTGAAATGTCGGCTGCTCCCGAAAATTTTTAAGAGGCATCCCCCGTTTGGGGGATATTGCTTCGGATGCGGGATAAAGCTGACAAATCTCCGAAATATTTTTCCGTTTCATGTTCTTGCAAAAGACCCAGACGTATCTTTAAGGATATCTGCCTCTCCATAGTCGGGTAATCGATTCCCAGCCTTCTTGAAAGAAGATAACTAATAATTATAGTGTCCGACAATGTGTCAAGGGCAACCTCTCTTATATTCTCACAGGTTTCCGATGCCATTTCGTTATAAAGCTGAGAAACCGCAAGAAGCAGGTCTCCTTTAAGACTTTCAATGAGCCTGATGTTTTTTGTGATATCAATTCCTTTATTATTCATTTTACCACTTCCACCCCTATTTGTCAGAAACAATTATAGCATTATAGGGAGTGCAAGTTCTAATTTCCCAAAAGCGCTTAAAGAGGATTTATTGGATAATTTCATCCCACAGATACAAAAAGCGTTGAGTATTAAATATAAACGTCACTCAAGGCTCTTCAAAAATTTTATGCTGATAAGGGATAAAACCGTACCGGCTATATTGAAATACAGCCTATAGAATAAGATCTATAGGCTGCTGTTTTAATCAATCAGTTGTGTATGGTAACAGGGCAATGTGTCTGGCTCTCTTGATAGCCACTGTCAGCTGACGCTGATGTTTTGCACAGCATCCGGAAATTCTTCTGGGAAGAATTTTCCCCTTTTCCGACAAGAACTTTCTGATTTTCATAAGATCCTTATAATCAATATCAGTTACTTTGTCGACACAGAACTGGCAGATTTTACGCTTAGCCCTTCTGATACCGCCACGGCCACCTGCTTTGCCTTCGCCGCCACCTCTTTTAGTTCCTTTATCTTTTTTTATTTCAGACATTTCGAAGAATGCCTCCTTCCAAGACTTTTCATTTTTAGGGCTTACACGCTTTTTTATATATCTATCTATCCGTCATGCTATTTAATAGCCAAACTAATATATCATAAAATACAAGGTGATGTCAACGACCCTTTAATTCCTGTTTATCTGCTGCCACAATCCGGGAGAAAATGATTAGGCTGCGCCCGTTACGATACTAAATAAATTTCTTTAATTCGTCCCAAATTGGTTCCTTTTCTATATTATTATCTTTCAAGAATTGAAGGAAACCCGGAAACTCCAAAGAGGCTTTAACAATATTCGGATCAATGCGGTTTATTATATCCACAAAAGGATAATGTGTAGCTTCGGAAACCTTCGCCTGGTTCTTCCTTATTATTTTTTGAGGCTCCCTTCTGCTTTCCGGATAGCCGCCGCCCGGCGCCACGTCAAATAAATGAGTCAGAATGAATTTTAAATTAATATCGCCTGCCCACCCGTAATCTTTATTGAGTGCGAGTGAAACACAGTTTCCGCCGTTGATTTGCGGAAATAACCAGGCATTCAACGGATCATTAATAAGCCCACAGATTACTTTTGGGTACTGTAAAACCGAATTCATATAGCCCTGGCCTGTTCCGCACCCGCCAATAACCATATCGACATATCCCAAATTAAGCAGTAAAGCCGACATAAACCCGGTTTCGACCGTCGTCAGGGTTGGTTCGCCTTCCACACCCTTCATACCCAAATTATAGACCTCATGGGGCATTTCCTTTAAAGCATTGATAACATCGATATTTTTGGCTGAAGTACTAACCTCAGTTAAGACGGCAAGTTTCATTATTCCCAAATCCCTTCTTTTTGTTATTTTGGAGTAAAAAAGTATTAATTTTTATACTTTTTATCTGGATATATATTATATAATATTATATAATGATCATATTATATAACAATTATATTGTCAAGCAAAAAACACTAAAACACGCTTAAAATCATTGCGAACAATACATTTATCTCAAAAGCAAGGAGAACAAAATGGCAATAATTAAAAAGAAATTATCCGATAATGTAATTGAAGAAATAAGAAGAATGCTTAAAGCCGGAGAATTGAAGGAAGGAGATAAGCTTCCGGATCAGAATAAATTTGCTAAGCAGCTGGGAGTTAGCCGCCTTTCATTAAGAGAGGCTTTAAATTATTTGCAAATGATCGGTGTTATAGAACAAAAGCCGCGAGTCGGAACAATCATTATATCCGGTAACCCTGATTTTTGGATTAATCGGATGCAGCGGCCGTTAATTTCTGATTCAAAGACGACCCTTGAGTTAATTGAAGCCAGAAATTTTATTGAACTGTCAATTGCAAACCTGGCGTTTAAAAAAATAACCGTGGAAGAAATCAGTATATTGGAAAATCAATTGGAAATAATGATAAATTGTTCTAAGCCTGAAGATCATGACGAGTATGTAAAAGCCGATATTTTATTCCATAAAACTCTTGCATATGCTTGTGGCAATAGGTATCTGTTAGGTGTTTTTAATTATATATATCAAATGATGGATGAGTTTATGAAAGAGTTTTTCCACCTGATCCCTTCTTCCAAAACCCATTCCATTAAAATGCATAAAATGATTTATAAAAGTCTGCTTGACAATAATGAAAAGAAATATATTCATTATATCAAATCTCATTTGGATACAATTGAAAACTGTCTGACAGAGTACTATAAAGAGCAGAATGAACTGCAAGATTAAACATCTTCAAATAAATGCATAACCTGGTCTTCCGGCAACGGTTTGCTGAAGAAGTATCCCTGTATACGCTCGCATTTGCGTTCCATAAGATAAATGTACTGATCTTCGGTTTCCACCCCTTCTGCAACGATGCTCAGACCCAGTCTGTGTCCGATGCCCACAATGGATTCGATTAGAAGACTTCTTTCTTTCTTCAGGCCGATATCATCAATAAAGGTTTTATCAATTTTCAAGGTATTGATAGGAATTTTAGTCAGGTAATTCAAAGAGGAATAGCCTGTGCCGAAGTCATCCAATGCAATTTTGATACCTACTTCTCTCACTCTTTTTATGTTATCAAGAACATTATCCATCGACTGCATCATCACCGATTCGGTGATTTCAAGTTCAAGGCTTTCGGGAGGTAAACAGTACTTCCTCAAAAGATCTATAACATTTTCTGAGAAATCCTTCTGAATAAACTGGATTGCAGAGATATTCACAGACATTATCAAGTGGGTATATCCGCGCTGATAAAGCTTTTTTATGAATTTAACGGCTTCTTCCAGTATCCACATACCCAAAGGAATAATAAGATGTGTCTCCTCTGCAATGGGAATAAATTTTGCCGGAGATATCATGCCCATGCTCTCGCTGTTCCAGCGCACCAGGGCCTCAAAACCCATTATCTTTCTGTCGGCAGCTCGGTATTGAGGCTGATAATGAAGAATAAACTCATTTTTATCCAGAGCCGTCTTCATGCTGTTCTGAAGATTGAGCCTTTCTAATATTGCATCATTCATATCCTTATCATAAAAAGCATACTTGGCTCTTCTTTCGTCGGCCTTATGTTTGGCGGTATCCGCATTTTTGTAAAGAATATCAAAACTGTTGGCATCATCCGGACAAAGGGACACACCAATATTTAAAGATACGACTATATAATAATTCTCTATAAGAACCATACCTTCGATATTATCAATTAGCTTATTTATTATTTCAATCAGTTCACTTTTGCTCTCGAAGTCCCAGACCATAATTGCAAAGTCATCTCCGGCCATTCTAGAGATATAAGAATTTCCGGCATCTATACTATTGAGCCTATTGGTCACCTCAACCAGCAGTTTGTCGCCGATTTCATGACCATAAGAATCGTTGATAAGCTTGAAATTATCAATATCAACTATAATAATAGCTATTTTACGTTCCGGGCTGTCGGCAATTTCAAAATACTTCTCCGTAAGTCTGCTGCGATTCGGCAATCCGGTAAGAGCATCATAAAAAGCCAACCTGTGTATTCTCTCTTCCGATTCCTTCTTGGTGGTGATATCGAAGTAAGCACCAGCCATTTTGATTACTTTGCCTCTTCTATCGAACAATGCCTTTCCTGCTTCATAAATCCACTTAATCTTGCCGTCCGGTGTTTTGACCCTATATTCACATTCATAACCGGTAGTTTTTCTATTGGTATAATCTAAAAGCGCTTTCTCAGGGATTTTTTTATCCTCTTCCAAAACAGCATCAATCTTGTATTCTCTTTCTTTGCCTTCGATTTTGTCCCTTTCAATTTCTAAAATATCATACCATTTCTGTGAATAAAAATATGTATCATTCTTGACATCCCAGTCCCAAATGCCTATATTTGAGGCATCAACAATAAGGTTGTGCCTTTCATCCTTTTCCTGAAGCAGCATTTTTTGCTTAATAAGCTCTTCCAATTGTTCCTTAAGCTCCTCTTCCGAGGCAGCCAGTTTTTCATAGACCTCCGTTAACTCCTGATGTTTTTCCATCAGCTGTATTTCCGACATTACACGTTCTGTTATGCAAATGCCCATTAATTCATAAACAGGCATGAAACTTTCTTTATCCACGATATTTATATTAAATAAAACATGTTCGGTTTCACCGTCGGCCGTATTAATACTAAGCTCGAAGTTTTCCTGGCTAAGCCCTTGCTTATGTGATTCCAGAATATTTTTAAGTTTGATTTGTTCTTTTTGAGGCAATAAATCGTAAATGCTGAAGGTTTTTATGATTTTATCTCTATCATACCCTAATCTATCTGCGGCATTCACGTTAAATTCCAGAATAACCCCGTCATCCAGAAATGAAATAATGATTATATTTGCTGTTTCGACAACATTTTTGAGAGTCCTTTCTTCTCTTTCGATTTTTCTGTTAAGAGCCACAAAATATAAGTTTATCAGTATCAAAGACAAACCAAAAGAAAAAACGACTAAGGCGACAATAATCAATACGGCATTTGCATTGCCGAATACATCTGTTTTTGGAGCAGTAGCCGCAAAGCTCCAAGGCAAATTGGCAATTTTAGTGAAGCCCATTATTTTTCTTTGCCCTTTGTATAAATAAGGGCCTGCTCCGGTCTGCCCCAGCAGCATTTTCTTTTCAAGATCTGCAAGTTGCTTTAAATCAGGATCCTCCTGCGCATCGTTGATCGATATTACTTTGTTTATTACGAGGCTTCTGTCGGTATGGGCAATGGTAACTCCTTCCGAGTCGATAATATATCCATAGCCTTTTTCGCCAAAGGTAATATTTTCAACCATCGCACAAAATTCTTCGGCGGAATAAATTATAGATACAAAGCTTTTTATGTTGTTATCATAGATAACAGGGACGGTAAAAACTACTGAGGGATATACCGGGTAAAATTGCATGTAAGTTTTTTCAATTGAATGGGTGCTTTTCATAGCATTTAAAAAGAATTTTTCCCGGCTGACATCAAACTGTCTTCCGGAAACTCCGTATAGCATCCCGTCGGCCGTGATATATGCCAGTTCTGCACTGTTTTTTTTCTCACTTGTTTCACGCAAATAATTTAACTTTTCCTCAATTGTATATCTGTCGCTATATATTATTTCCAAATTGGATAAAATATCGAGCCTGTTAAGATTCCATTCCACCTTTTGTTCAATGGTTTTTGCCCCCATCTTTGCAATTTCAACCAGGGATCGTTCAATCATATCGTTCAGATACGCATTGGTAAAAAAAATTGCAAATCCACCGAAAATCAATGAAATAAAAATAAAAAGCATATACTTTCGTGAGTGCTTTAATGTTTTACTTCTTTGTTTCATGCCGCCCTCCAGTGAGCAATTTCTACAAAAAAGATTTAAAGTTTATATATACCCACCATAGGATCCTTGAAACAGATTCAGCATGGACCATATCCATACTTTCCTCCCATCAAAAGAGATGCCGGTTCGTTTTAAGAAACCGACATCTTTGTTTAATAAGGGCAACATTAAGGATTATTGTTTTTTATCTTCCTCATTGGTTATCTCTGCTTTTACAATATTCTTTTTTGCTGATCGTTTTTTTGCTCTCCTGAATAGAATAAATGCAATAGCAAATACAACCAGCATGAACAGAATATTTATCCACGAATAAACCAGCCAAAGCAAAAAGTTCTCAACGCCATCCCTGAAATTGTCAACAGACTCTTCAAAGGTTCTTGATATTCTTTCACCGAGAGTCTCCGGTTCCGGTTTAGTCTCGGTTTTATCATCAACTTCTTGGATATGAACGGTTATTCTGCTGAACGCCACTAACCGATCGTAATTCTTAACTGTGTTTTCAAGCTTCTCAATTTCATAGCGAACTTCGGCAAGCCTGCTTTCCAGTATAATTACATCCTCCAGCTTTGTCGATTTCGCAAGTATATCTAAAAGAGTCTTCTCCTGAACCTTTAAGGTGTCTATTCTTGTCTGTGCGTCATAGTATTGATCGGTGATATCGGTTCCTTGAGTATTTGATTCCAGAACTGTCCCTATGCTTCCCATACTTTTAAGAACCAATTCAAAACTCTCGGCAGGTACCCGGATTATGTAACTGGCAGACCTTAAGATTTTTGAAGTATTGCTTTTCCCCTTAACATTCCTTACCTCGGCAAAGCCTCCGAAATCTTTTATGAGCTGGTCCATTGCGGCAATAGAGTCGTCGAAATCCAGAGTTTCAAGAGATACGTCCCCATTCATGATTATTTTGCGTTGGCTCATAACAGTATCTGCCACATTTTTTTCTTTGTATTCCCCGCTTCCGCCAAGGCCTCCTCCATCATTTTTGTACTCTTCGGGCGCTGCAGCCTGAGGAGCTTCGAGATAAGCCTCATCGTAATTCACGCTTTCACTGAATGTAACCGCCGCCTGACTGGGTGCTGCACCCGGGGCAGTTGATTTTCCACCTGATCCGCATGATGTAAACAAAAATGCCAGAATAAGCAGTAATGCTATTGCTGTTATCGATTTTTTCAATGTAGAACCGTAATTATTACCCTGGTGGTTTAACATAGGGAACACCTCACTTATATCTTCTATATAATTTGACACCAGAAATTGAAATTAGTTCATTTTTTTCTATATAATAATTCAGAAAGCTTTCTTCCTATTTCAAAACTACACCCTTTTTCACTTAGTTCATGTATAATAGTATTGATACATTTAATAATAACATATTTATATCGACATACTGTGTGAATCTATAAAACACTAAAAAATATGCAATTCAGCGGCTTTATCCTGCAAAGCACTCCGGGTAAATATCCGGTCTTAGAGACATCTCGCCGCACGAACCTGCAACCTTTTAAATAACAGCAGACCCATTGATTGATCATGATTTGCATAATGCATAGTAAACATTTTTGCACAGTTTGCCGACCGATAGGAGTGAATTTGTAATTGCGATTATATTTGATTCGTCACGGCGATCCTGATTATGCCAGTGATACCCTTACCCCCAGAGGTATACTTGAGGCAAAAGCTCTCGCCAAGCGTCTTAAAAAGGAAGGTATAAACAAGATTTATCATTCTCCGCTTGGCCGTGCTTATGAGACCATGAGTTATACGGCCGAACTGACCGGTATAGAACCCGAGTTATTGGAATGGACCGAGGAAATAGACTATTATTTGGAGGTTGAAGGCTGGGGCGAAATGCATGTCTTCAATGTTCCGGGCGAGGTAGTTCGTTCCGTCAAAGAAGGCGAGTACCATGAAAACTGGTTTCAAAGATCCCCATATAACGATCCGGGGTTACTAAAAATCCTGGAAAACCTGGAGAAAGAATCAGACCTTTTCTTTGCCCGACACGGATACAAAAAGGAAGGGAACCTTTACCGCATAATGAAGCAAAACAATGATAAAATTGCTGTGTTTGCCCACGCCGCATTAGGTCTGGCATGGCTTTCACAACTTCTTGCCATACCTACCAGCATTATGTGGTCAAGTTTCTGGCCTGCCACCAGCTCGGTATCTACAATCCTGTTCGAAGAAAGATCCTCAACCTGGGCAGTTCCCCGTTGTTTAGGCTTTGGCGATGTTTCCCACCTTTATGCCGATAACCTTCCCATTAACCCAAGGGGGCTGGCCGGTAATTTCTATTGATATTTAAGATTATTATTCTTCTCTATTGCTATGTTGTCTTGACCCCGGGTATTAAAGCATATTCGGGGTTTAGTATGCATCTCGAACTGAATACCCTAAAAATCGTTAAAATAAAGAGTATAGTGAAGAAATATGATGATAATAATAAAAAACGAACAAAATTCGGGTATTTAATAAACTTGAAAACATTTTGCTTATCTAATATAATGAACCCATCAGTAGTTGAACGTTCAACTAAATAAAATTTACTATATGAATTATGCATAGTATATGTATAATGGTCTAATACTGCGGTTTTTGGCTGCATGACTTTCTTATTATGCCAAATTGATTAGTTTTACGTTCAACCAAAATTTTTTATTATTAAGTGAGGGAACGCAAATGAGAGTAACAATGAAAGACGTAGCCAGAGTCGCTAATGTTTCTCACACGACTGTCTCAAATGTTCTTAACAACGTGGGTTATGCGTCGGAAGAAACCCGTCGGAAAGTTTTGGACGCTGTAGAGCTGCTAAATTATGAGCAAAATTTCCTCGCAAGAAGTATGAAAACCAATAAAAGCCAGGTAATCGGCGTTGTTATTTCCGATAATTCAAACCCTTTGTTTTCACTAATAGTAAAAGGTATTGAAGATGTAGCCGCATCCAAAGGCTACAATGTTATCCTTTGTAATACGGATCAGGACGTTGAACGGGAAGCTGCCCAGGTAAAAATACTAAATGAGCGGCAGGTGGACGGAATTATCATTTCTGTTGCAAGTGAAAATGTGAGCCATCTTGATAAATTAATTAAAACACAAAGGCCAGTCGTTTTTATTAACAGATCTCCCGACAGAGTATACGGAGATATGATACTTACAGATAACAGGATAGGAAGTTATGAAGCCGTATCTCATTTAATATCTTTAGGTCATAACAGGATCGGAATTGTTGGTTGCTCTCCCGAATATATAACAGGCCGGGAACGTTTAGAGGGTTATCTTAAGGCGTTAAAAAAACATCATATTACCCCGTCTGAATCTCTCATTGTAAAATCCACTGTAAGAAATATTGAACAAGGTTATGCTGCCGCACTCCAGATTCTGGATAAAGAAGAAAAGCCTACTGCAATCTTCGGAGCATCTTACTATACAACATTGGGTATACTGAAAGCTCTGAATCAGATGAATTTAACCATACCTAAAGATATATCTGTTATAGGTTTTGACGACCCCGAGTGGAGTGAATGTTTTAACCCGCCACTTACTACCGTAGCGCAGCCTGCCTGGAACATGGGAAAAATCGCTGCCAATACTCTGATTGATCGCATAGAAAAGAAAAAAGTTGGTTCTTTTGATACTATTCGTTTAAATCCAAATCTCAAAATAAGGTCGTCTTGTATGAATTTCAATCCATAAAAGTTCGATCGTCCGTTTGGAGGTGAAAATGTCAGCTTTGTTTTTCTTTCTTTATAACCTAAAAACCTAACAAATCATAAAGAAGTGGAGGAAAATCTAATGTTAAAAAGACTGGGGATTTTATTTATTGTTTTGACACTTATTGCGTCAATCCTGGCCGGTTGCGGTTCGTCTTCTCCTAATCAGTCGGCTTCTCCGGCACCGTCATCAAACGCACCGGTAGCCTCTGAAAAACCCGCGTCTGAAAAGCCAAAACAAACAATCGAAATGTCTGTTGCCGCTTACGTTAACAAGGGAACTCCTGAGGTTGACGGTCTTGAGTATCTGAAAAAGATACTTGAAGAGCGCAGTAACGGTCAATTCAAAGTAAATGTATTCTTCGGCGGCACTGTCGGCGGCGAATCCGACACCGTTGAACAGGTCAGAGCCGGCACATTGCAACTTAGTATAGGAGCGTGGGACACATGCGGAAAATATGCGGCAGAGTACATGCCTTGGGTTGTCCCCTATTTATTCCCTGACACCGACGCTATAAAACGTTCTTGGGAAGGCAAAGTCGGAGATGCTCTTCGCCAGAAGATGGAGGATAACGGCTTAATTTTTTCCGGAATATATTTTAGAGGAAACAGACATCTCACTGCCAAGAAAGAAATAAAAAGTGTTGACGACGTAAAAGGATTAAAAATCAGATTACCGGGTACGGCAGCATGGGTAGAAGTCTGGAAAGAACTTGGATGTCTGCCTGCACCGATTCCATCATCAGAAGTGTTCGGCGCTCTCCAGACAGGGGTAGTAGATGCCCAGGAGAATCCTGTTACATCCAACCATGAAAAGAAATTATGGGAAGTTCAGGATTATATGATTCTAACAAATCATATTGTAGACTTCAACGGGTATTTCTTGAGCAAAAAATGGTTTGACACTCTTGATGCGGACACCCAGGCATTGGTGAACCAAGCATTGCAGGATGCTCTTGAATATACACAAAAGCTGGCCAGCGAAAGAGAATCTACCCTCCTGGAAGATCTTAAGAAGCAGGGTATGAAAGTTATTGATCCTGACATCGAAAGTTTCCGGAAAAAGGCTGCTCCTGCCACCGAGCGTATAAAAGCCAACTGGGCAGATTGGGTCTATGAAGAAACATTAAAGGACATAGCCGGCAAATAATAAATATCAAAAGAGGGTCTTTCCGCTTTAAGCGGAAACCCTCTTCAATAAAAAAGCGGGGTGGTAGAATTGGCAAAAAACAAAGTTTATAAAAATTTCATTAAATTTTATGACTCATTTTCAATAATTCTCTTTATTCTTTTGAGCGTATGTGTCGTACTGCAGGTTTTCTTCAGATATGTTGCGAGAGTACCGGTTGCATGGACTGAAGAACTGGCAAGATTCTGCATGGTCGCCGTAACTTTTTTGGGTGCCGGAACAGTTTCAAGAAGAGGAGACCATCTTGGTTCTTATTTTATAAAAGATAAGGTACAAGGCAGGCCAAAAGCCGTGATGATGATCATAATCAAGGTTGTAGTGTTAGGTTTCCTTATGGTTATGATCAAAGGCGGAATTGAAATGTATGGTCTTACATGGAACAATTATGCCGTTACAATGCCCGGATTGAGTAATGGAATATTATACATCTCGCTCCTTATAGGAACCGTTTTGATGATAATATACACAATCCGTGACCTCATTTGTTCATTCAAACTGCTTATAACAGGGGACACATCTAATCTGAAAGACGGAAAAAGCAGTCCCTTTGGCGAGGAGGATTAATAATGTTAGCGATATTCATTGGCTTATTTATTGCATTTATGCTGCTGGGAGTCCCCGTTGCCTTTGCTATGGGCGGTACCGCGCTCATCTCTGCATTGATCCTGTGGGGGATCGGTGATCTGCCGACGGCAATACTGGTGCAAAGGCTTGTTGCAGGAACCAATTCATTTACAATGCTTGGCGTACCTCTTTTCCTTCTCGCCGGGCAACTGATGAATGGCGGCAGCGTAACACAAAGAATTTACGATTTTTCACATAAACTTGTCGGGCATCTGCCTGGCGGTCTCGGACACGTTAATGTTCTTGGAAGCGTTATCTTTTCCGGAATGTCCGGAACAGCGGCCGCCGATGCGGCAGGTATCGGAACCCTCGAAATCAAGGCCATGACCGACAGAGGATTCGATAAGGAATTTTCAACAGCTGTCACAGGGGCATCTTCCCTGATAGGGCCTATCATTCCTCCAAGCGTACCTATGGTTATGTACGGAATAATAAGCGGAGTTTCCATAAGCTCCCTGTTCCTTGGCGGAATCATTCCCGGTCTGCTGATGGGACTTTCAATGTCCGCAATGGTATGGTATTACGCTGTTAAGCGTAACTATCCGGTGGAAAAAAAGGCCACTTTTAAAGAAATAGTTCATGCCGTACGCAGAGGGTTCCTTCCTCTTATGGCTCCGGTAATCATTATAGGCGGTATATGGACCGGCGTTTTCACACCCACCGAAGCCGCTGGGGTCGCCGTTTTCTACGCGGTTATATTAAATATGTTCGTCTACAGAGATGTGACTCCTAAGCAATTATGGCAAATTTTAAAGAATGTATTTATTGATTCTGCCTGCATCCTGTTTGTCATTGCTTGCGTATCGGTATACAGTTATGTCCTTGTACGTACACAAATACCTATGATTTTAGCTGAAGGACTTTTTGCAATAACCAGGAATCCTTTGGGGATTATGATCATATTAAACATATTCCTTTTGATAGTAGGCTGCTTTATGTCTACTGCAGAATCAATAATGATTTTTACCCCTATTTTTATACCAATGCTTGAACAGGCCGGTATAGATCCTCTGGCATTTGGAGTTATTATGTGCCTAAATCTGATGATTGGACAACTGACCCCGCCTTTTGGAATTGTACTGTTTGTTTTGACCAAGGTATCGAATTTGAGCATGGACAAGGTCGTAAAGGCTTGCCTGCCTTTCACGATCCCGGTATTGGTGATTGTTCTATTATGTATTTTCTTCCCTCAAATAATTACCTTCTTGCCAAATTTGGTGTTTGGAAAATAATTAATTATTAATAGATAGAAAACTTAAAGGAGTGTCAACTATGGGAAAGAAACAACTATTTTTAAGAGCTGCGGATATCAAAGCAGTAAGAAAAACTAACGGGAGAAATTCGAAATTGGTGGCTTCTGAAAATGAAATGGGTACGGAAGGATTTGCTGCAGGCTTCCACCTGATGGAACCGGGCGGAAGAAGCAGTATGCATGTACACGAAAATGAACAGGAATCAATGTTCTTTTATTCAGGATATGGTGAATGCACCGTGGGCGACGAGGAGTATAAGATTGAGCCTGAAACCGTTTTACTTGCACCTAAAGGAATTCCCCATCAAATCAGAAACACAGGAACAGAGCCCTTGAAATTTGTTTGGATATACTGTCCTCCCCTTCCTGAGCATTTCAGTCAGGAATTGTATCATGCAAATGCAAAGGAAAAATTAGAAGATGAGCAATCGAAATAGTACTATGTCTATTGCACTGGTCCATGGTATTCCGGGTGTAATAAACACTATGGATACCCTTGCGCGAAGAATATGTCCCGGCGTTACGGTATATCATCTTTTGAATGAAGGCCTTTTCCTTGAATTGAGCCGAGCCGGAGGGATTACACCTTCCATTATGCGCAGATTATCTTTGTTCATCAGCTCCGCCGAGGATGCCGGGGCATCCGTTATATTAGTAACCGGATCGACCCTATCACCGGCTGTTGATGTGGCAAGAAAAATGGTATCCGTACCAATTCTAAAAATTGATGAAGCCATGGCAGAAGAAGCCGTAAAACTTGGCGCTACTATTGGTCTGGTTGCAACCGAAGAAGCTACAGTTAAACCAAGCACACAAATAATCTCTTCCAAAGCGACTGAACTTATGCGCGACGTTAAAATTATTACAAGAGTCAGCCCGGAGGCGCGCAAGCTTTTCAGGGAAGGAAATGTCTCAGAACATGACGCATTGATTGTTGAAATGGTGAAAGAGCTTGAAAGCAAAGCTGATGTGATCGTTTTAGCGCAGTCGTCAATGTATTCCGCTTTAGCTGCTGCCAGATCTTCCGTGAGCATACCTGTTTTTGCTTCACCCGAGCTTGCACTGAACCGAGTCCGGCAGATCCTTACGGAAATGGGATGGATTCCTCAGAATTGATTTCATAGCTAAAAAATTTTGAATTAACATAAAGAAGACCTTCGTTTAATTCGAAGGTCTTTTTTTATGCAACAAAATCTGCCGCGCTTTTCAAAGATCTTAAACAGAAGCTCTTGGGAAGCATATCCTTGATTTGAGAGTTTCTAATATCTGG
>JBMNTI010000017.1:0-29793 GCA_050945655.1 Acetivibrionales bacterium
GGCACCACCCAAAAACATCATAACTTTTTTGCATAACTTAATTCCACTATATCTTTTTTTCGTTTTTGAAAAACTAATTTCCGCTCTAATCTTTTATGAGGTGGAATTTACTTTTTCAAATGAGGATAATGAGATATTTTTGATAATCAGGTCTACAATACTTGCATTGATTGAGTCATTGTGGTAGAATACCAATCGACGCTTTTTTAAATGTTAATAGAAAAGTATAGTTTTAATAAATGAAGTAGTCATTTTAAGCGAGGTGAAAACCATGCAAGAAGGCATCCATCCAAAGTATGGTAAAGCAGTTGTACGCTGTGCATGTGGAGAAACATTTGAAACAGGTTCTACAAAGCCTGAGCTGCGTGTAGAAATTTGCTCGCAGTGCCACCCATTTTTTACTGGAAAGCAAAAGCTTGTTGACACCGGCGGTCGTGTTGATAAGTTCAAGAGAAAGTATGGCATTAAATAGGAATCTGGAGATATTCGATTTACAGAATCTTGTTGTAAGACAATAAAAAACCGGGGATGACCCCGGTTTTTTATTGTCCGGCACGTTTTTTAATTTTAATATCACATATAATAGGCATGAAAGGAGATGCCGTATGGGTGATAAAAAAGCGGTCGTAAAATCTTATCTTTCAATACTTTTGGGCTGTATAATAATGACAATTGCCATGAATACTTTTTTGATACCTTTTAAATTGGCTCCAGGGGGAGTATCCGGTCTTTCAACAGTACTATTTTATGTTTTTAAAGGTGTCGTTCCGGTTGGAACCATAATGCTGACATTGAATGCTCCGCTATTTCTTATCGGCTATAAGAGCCGAGGACGTCAATTTTTCTTCCGTTCTTTGTTTGGCGCGGTTTTATTATCTATAATGATTGATTCCACAGCTTTTTTATTTAACAGAATTATCAATGAATACTTTATTAAGTTCGATAACACCATGGCTGATCCGGATCTGTTGCTTTATGCCCTTATCGGAGGCGGGATAATGGGGTTTGGCCTTGCTGTTATTCTTAGAGAGGAGGCAACAACAGGAGGCAGCGACCTAATGGCATCAGTCCTTCATAAGCTGTTTCCAAGGTTTTCGGTCGGTCAGTATCTTATGTTTATGGATGGTTTGGTTATTATTTTTGCAACGATTATTTTTAAAAGTGTTAAATTGGGTCTATATGCAACCATGTGTCTTTATGTGTCCACCAAGACGATTGATGCATATTTGGAGGGCATGAGGTTCTCAAAAAGCCTAATGATCATATCTGAAAAAGCGGAATTGATTGCCGGGAGACTGCTTAAAGAAGTGGACAGGGGTGTGACCGGCCTTAGGGGAAAAGGCATGTACAGCAAGCAGGAAAAAACCGTACTTTTATGTGTTGTAAAACGCGAAGAAATACCTGTTGTAAAAGATATTGTAAAGTCTTGTGATACCGAGGCGTTTGTTCTTCTAACAGATGTACGGGAAGTTCTGGGTGAAGGTTTTGCTCCGCTTCATTTGGCTAAGGAGAGGCCGGAAGCAAAATAATATGCCGGTGGATAAATGAATGATTTATTTGATGTTTATGGCGCTAGTATTGTATACTAGGCGTAGATAATCTGATTGACAAAAAAATGGATAGATTTATTTGTAAAATAACTAACAGCAATGGAGGCGAAGTTGCAATGGATGACAAAACAAAATTAGAGCTAAAGAAGACAGCTACAAAGGTCAGGATGGGAATAATCACAGCAGTTTCATCTGCAGGGAGCGGCCATCCGGGCGGATCATTATCCCTGGCGGATATTTTGACATTTCTTTATTTTAAGGAGCTGCGTATAGATCCTAAAAACCCGAAAGATTCTGATCGGGATCGGTTCGTTTTATCCAAGGGACATTGTACTCCCGGTCTATATTCAGTTCTTTCGCTTAGAGGATTCTTCCCCGTTGAGGATATAAAAACCTTCAGGCAGGTAAGCAGCTATCTTGAGGGTCACCCGAATATGGACAAGGTTCCCGGTGTGGATATGTCTACAGGTTCATTGGGACAGGGAATCTCGGCGGCAGTAGGAATGGCTCTTGCAGGCAAATTAGACAATAAGGATTATCGCGTTTTTGCTGTTTTGGGAGACGGAGAACTGAATGAAGGGCAAGTATGGGAAGCTGTAATGTGCGCAAGCCATTACAAGCTGGATAATCTTACTGCGTTTATCGACTACAACGGTCTGCAGATAGACGGTAAAATAACCGATGTCATGAATCCCGAACCGATAGCAGATAAATTCGCAGCCTTTGGCTGGAACGTATTATCAATTGATGCGCATGATTTTGATGAGATAGAGGAAGCCGTAAGAAAGGCAAAGGATTTTAAAGGCAAGCCTACTGCTATTGTAGCCCGATCAATCAAGGGGAAAGGTGTTTCATACATGGAAAACCAGGCCGGATGGCATGGCAGCGCTCCTAAAAAGGAGCAGGCCGAGCAGGCCCAAGCCGAGCTGGAGGCTTATTTAAAGAGCCTGTGATATGAACTCAACTAGAAAAGCATTTGGAGGGAAATAAATATGTCGGAAAAAATGGCAACCCGTGTGGCATACGGGAAAACTCTTGCTGAAATTGGGCAGGATGAAAACATTGTTGTTTTGGATGCGGATCTTTCAAAGTCGACCAGAACAGACTTCTTTAAAGATAAATATCCGGAAAGGCATTTTAATATTGGAATAGCCGAGGGAAATATGATGGCTGTCGCTGCAGGATTGGCCAGTTGTGGCAAGACTGTTTTTGCAAGTACATTTGCAGTTTTTGCAGCGGGCAGAGCATATGACTCGGTGAGAAATTCCATCGGATATCCTCATTTGAATGTAAAAATTGGTGCTACTCATGCGGGGATATCAGTTGGTGAAGACGGGGCATCCCATCAGATGCTGGAAGATATCGCGCTTATGCGTGCAATTCCGGGTATGACTGTTATATCCCCATCCGATGCGGTTTCTACTTCTTCGCTGGTAAAGCAGGCGGCACAGATGAAAGGTCCTGTTTACCTCAGACTCGGTAGATTAGACGTTCCTGCCATATATGATGCCGATACCCGATTCAGTATAGGCAAAGGAATATGCATTAAGGATGGCGGTGATATTACTTTGATTGCAACGGGTATGATGGTGGAGCCTGCGCTAAGAGCTGCCGAAAGTCTAAAAGAAGAAGGCATTTCGGCCAGAGTGATTGATATTCACACTATTAAGCCCATTGACTCAGATATTATTATCAAGGCCGCAAAAGAAACTGGTGCGATAGTAACCTGTGAGGAACATAACATTCTGGGCGGATTAGGAAGTGCAGTAGCCGAGGTTGTTGTCAGAAATTACCCCGTACCTATGGAATTGGTCGGAGTAGAAGATATCTTTGGAAAATCCGGGAAGCCCGCCGATCTGCTTGTTAAATATGGATTAACAGCCGAGAATATAATGGAGAAATCCAAAGAACTCCTTAAGAGAAAGTGATATAAAGAAGCAATAACTCAAAAGATTATGCAAAAATTCTTTTAACATGCAGACTATAATATTTGAATATACAGTTGTAAATAAGCGGCGAGGTTGCTGCGATTTAACGCGAAGCATGGATTGCGTAGCGAGCGCGACTGGAAACAGGATGTTGGAGATGGAGTGCTAAATCGCAGAAGATCCTTCGCTGACGCTCAGGATGACAAATGTCAGCTACAGCCGCTAAACTTGCATAGATTTAATGCTATCGATAGTATTCGCACAGTCTGATGAAAGGATTTCCATGTTTTTTGATGTATTGTATTAAAAAGCCGGAGCATGCCGAGCGGTGAAAGGCATGGCATATCTCCGGCTTGTCGTATATTATACGTTAAATAAACAGCGACATGTCCGATTCCTCGGCTGATGCAAGCATTGCGGCAACCCCGCCCATTTTGATACCGTCAATAAGCTCTTCTTTCTTTATACCCATGACATCCATAGACATGGAGCAGGCGGTTATATTTACACCGTTTTGGATGGCCGTATCGATAAGCTCCTCAACAGAGGAAATATTCTTATGCTTCATTACCTTTCTAATCATAAGTGGTCCCATACCCATCATGTTCATCTTGGAAATGCCCAGCTTTTTGGTGCCTCGCGGCATCATAAACCCAAACATCTTTTCGATGAAATTCTTCTTTACACGGACCTTATTGGTTTTCCGTAAAATATTCAGTCCCCAGAAGGTGAAAAACATATTTACTTCCCTGCCCATTGCAGCTGAGCCGTTGGCTATGATAAAAGCCGCTATGGCCTTATCCAGGTCACCGGAGAATACGATTATGTTTTTTGAGTTTCCGGAGGATGATACTGCTTTCTTTATAGTGCCGGTGCCTTTTCTTACAACAACCGTGAATTGGCCGGCTTTACTGCTGCTCTCGACAAGCTCGTTGCCGGTACGTTTACACCAGGCCTCCACATCGGTTGCAAAGGCCGGGTCGGTAGCCAATATCTCAAGCTCTTCACCAGGAACAAGACTCTTCATTGCTTCACTAACTTTTAATATCGGGCCGGGACATTGTAGACCGCATGCGTCTAAGAAAATACGCTTAGCGGGGGGAGAATCATTTAAGTCAATGCTGATTGTACCCTTCTCCGAAAGCTCCATTAATTCATGATCATTTTTATTTTTTTCTTCGGTGTCCGATACATTTGTTCCAAATCCCGGGAAAGGCTTAAGCGGAGTTGTCGCAGCCTTTAGCAGCCGATATCCGCCCGAAAGATTATATACATTATCAAAACTGTTTTGAATAAGAATCCTTGAAGCGATATATCCACGAAGGCCGATCTGGCAGAAGACATATACTGGCTTCCTTGAATCAAGCTCCGAAATCCGTTCTCTTAAATCATCTACGGGAATATTTAAAGATCCGTTGATACTGCCGTTTGTATACTCCTCCGGCGTTCTGACATCCAGGATAGTTACTTTTTCGAGATCAAGGTCTTTCACATCATGCCAGTGGAAAATCTTCATGTCACCTTTAACTATATTGGAGGCCACATAACCTGCCATGTTGACAGGATCCTTTGCCGAGCCAAATGGAGGTGCATATGATAGCTCAATATTCGTAAGATCGAAGACAGTCATCCCCGCCTTAATAGCTGTTGCTAGAACATCAATACGTTTGTCGACGCCTTTATATCCTACGATTTGTGCTCCCAGTATTTTCCCGCTCTTTTTTTCGAACAGAAGTTTTATTGTCATATAAGTAGTGCCGGGGTAGTAGCTTGCATTTGATGCACTGAATGTAAATGACTTTTCATATTCGATGTCCGTATTTTTTAATGCTCTCTCGTTACAGCCCGTTGTTGCAACGGTCATATCAAAAGCTTTGAGTATGGCCGTGCCCAGTGTTCCTCCATAAACGCTGTCTATACCGGCAATATTATCTGCCGCAATACGTCCCTGGCGGTTTGCAGGGGAAGCCAAAGGTACAAATGCTTTCCCTCCGGTTATTACATCAACGACCTCGGCAGCATCTCCGACAGCATAAATGTATGGATCATTTGTTTTCATATGGTTATCGGTTACTATGGTATCGCGTACGCCTGTTTTCAATCCCGCATCTTTTGCAAGACTGCTTTCAGGTCGAACTCCGACAGCAAGTATAACCATGTCTGCATCGAAGCTTTCACCATCGCTTAGTTTTACTTCATAAGTTCCGTTATTATAGTGAAGGGATGTTACGCCGCGATTCAGGAGCAGAGCAACACCCTTGCTTTGAATATGCTTGTGAACCTCCGCTGCCATATCATAATCCAGAGGCTGAATGACATGATCCGATAGCTCGACGATTGTGACATCAAGACCTAAGGCATGAAGATTTTCTGCCATTTCAATCCCTATATAGCCGGCGCCCACAACCACAGCACTTTTTGGATTTTTCTCACTGACGTAGTTTTTAATCCGGTAAGTATCCGGAATATTTCTTAATGTGAAAACCGCTTCGGTTTTTGCCCCTTCAATTGGAGGCACTATTGGTTCCGCACCCGGTGAGAGAATCAGATAGTCATAACTTTCCTCATAAACTTTTCCGTTGGACTCTCTGACTTCAACAGTTTTTTTATCCCGATTTATTCTTACAACCTCGCTTCTGATTCGCACTTCCACGTTCAGACGACTTTTAAATGATTCGGGAGACTGAAGGGTTAATTTTTCCCGGTCTGTGATGACATCCCCGATGTAATATGGAAGACCGCAGTTGGCAAAAGAAATATAATCTCCTCTTTCGAACATAATAATTTGTGCATGTTCATCTAACCTTCTGAGCCTGGCTGCCGCAGTAGCGCCACCGGCCACTCCACCGACAATTAAAACCTTTTTATTCATAGATACACTCCCTAACCTATCTATTCTCAAATAGAGATATTGGTGAAATTTTTCACAATAATATCATATATTACTGAGAGAAAATTATCAGTAACTATGTCACACAAGGCATCCAACCTGTGCGAAAACTAATCACTTTAATTAAAATCTGCAATACCGCGGCTGTAGCCTGCAGCGATTTAGCGCTTCATCTCCAACATCCAGTTTCCAGTCGCGCTCGCTACGCAATCCGTGCTTCGCTTGAAATCACAGCAGGCACGCCGTTTAAATTAGAAATTGAATAATCAAGTATTAATTATTGCGTAAATAAAGAGTTTTCTAATAGTCCGTCGCGGACGCTCAGGATGACAAATGTCAGCTACAGCCGCTAAGCTTTCATTAACTTAATAATATTGATACTTTTTGCACGGTCTGGTCATCTGCTGTGCACACAAGATAACCTCAGAATGTGCCCTTTCGAAGGATTATTTTTCCCCGGCTTAAGGAGACCTGGCCTTTTGTTTCCATGTCTTTCAAAAGACGACTTATTACTTCCCTAGCTGTTCCAAGTTCGGCAGCAACCGCTTCATGAGTTGCGTACAGGGGGTAGGTTCCACCGGCTGTTTTTGTGATAAGAAAATCCATAAGACGGTCGCTTGTCCGTTTAAAAGTAACATTTTCAAGGAGCCCCAATAAAGAATAGAATTTTGCGGACATAGATGAAAAAAAGAATTTCTGGATGGATGGAGTCTCAAAAAAATACCTTTTAAAAAGTTCAATAGGGATAAATACGACTTCGGAT
This sequence comes from Acetivibrionales bacterium, assembly GCA_050945655.1. Lineage (GTDB taxonomy): Bacteria > Bacillota > Clostridia > DSM-8532 > DSM-8532 > DTU059. Next base: position 7,132 of record JBMNTI010000017.1, read on the forward strand.
GTCTGCTCGGCAGCGGCAGCCACAGGGAAGGGGATATCTCCCGCACCAAGCATACAGGCTACCGTAAGCACACAGGTTTCACCTCTGCCAATACGGTAGAGGGTAATTTCCTTACCATCCTCAGACAACTTATATATTCTTATTATACCTGAGAGAACCAGGATAACACCTGAACACCCTCGACTTTCATCAAGCAGAACCATGCCTGCTTCAAGTCTTTGATGGTAAAGAAGACTAAAGAAATCTTCCTGTTTGTTACCCAATTCATTTACAAACGGAAAGGCTTTTTTAAGGTTTATTTTTACTTTTTCATCAAGCATACAGTTTCCTCCAATTATCCACATCATAGCACAGCAGAATAAAAAAAGACAGGGTTAACCTGCCTTTTAAACTTACAGTATAAAAAATGGGCTATAAAAGAGGAATATAGGAAGCTCTGGACTTTGTTCAGATCATATTTCTAAAATCTTCCTTGCTTCTGAAACCGACAACTTTATTGGTAGCCTTTCCCTGTTTAAAGGCTATTACAGTAGGAATGCTCATTACACCAAATTTACTGGCCAATTCGGGTTCTTCATCCACGTTTACCTTTAATATTTTCACCTTGCCATTCATCTCGCCGGCCAATTCATCAAGCACTGGCGAAAGCATACGGCAAGGTCCGCACCAAGGCGCCCAGAAGTCAACCAGAACCGGTAAGCTTGAACCAGATATTTCTTTATCAAAATCATTTTTTGTTACATGTTTAATAGTCATTGATGTTCAACTCCCTTCAAAATTTAAATTAGCCAGAAATAATTGCTGTTGTTAATAATATACCCTCTTTTTCGTGATTATTCTGTGATTAAGTTACAGTTTATTAATTTAAATTCTTGTGCTATAATATGTTGGTTCGCACTAAAAAGTAATACTTGCTTACAAAATACACAAATTATGGAGGTATTCATGAAATTAATTAATATATTAAAATCTGCAGGATTGATCATTCTTTGTTTTACTCTGGTCGCGGGCTGTTCGGCCGGTAATAATCAGGAGAACTCCGGCCAGACACAAGAGCCTGCTTCGTCACCTTCTCCTGCCGTTGAGGGGAATCCGGAACAGCCGCAAAATTTTGCTCCGTCACCAACCCCAACCATGGTTACGGTTGAGGGTATCGGTGATATCCAATATACTCCCGGATACCAGTTTATACCTCCTCAAGAGGGAGATACCACTGCAGTGATAAAAACTAATATGGGAGATATAAAAATAAAATTATTTCCTGAAAAAGTGCCAAAGACGGTTGAGAATTTTATTACCCATGCCAAGAATGGTTATTATGACAATGTGATTTTCCACAGAGTAATTGAAGGTTTTATGATTCAAGGCGGAGATCCACTGGGCACCGGGTATGGTGGAGAAAGCATTTGGGGAGTACCATTTAAAGATGAATTTTCTTTTGACCTAAGGAATTACAGAGGTGCCTTAAGCATGGCTAATTCCGGCAAGGACACCAATGGAAGCCAATTTTTTATTGTGCAGAACAAAGAGATACAAAAAGAACTTTTTGAGGAAATGGAAAAAGCCGGTTTTCCCTTTACAGACGATATAAATGAGTTATATAAAAGCGGCGGAACTCCGACCCTTGATTTTAAACATGCGGTCTTTGGCCAGGTTTACGAGGGAATGGACATAGTTGATAAAATCGCAGCAGTTGAAACAGACGGGAATGACAAGCCTTTAGTGGATGTTATTATTAAATCTATTGAAATAAATGAAGGAAAAGAATAAGAGGTATTGATGGTTAAAAAGCAAGGCGGTAGAAGGTTTTTTGCCGTACTATTGATAATATCCGGCATACTGCTGTGCATGAACACAGTTCTTGCATATAACTACTCCAATGATTGGAATTTCGGCGTCGTCATGCCTGCAGTTATCGGGATTTGCTTTTTTGCATATTCTGTGGCGCTTTTGCGTACCACAGGAACCGATATAAAGAGCAAAGGCTTAAGAATAGCCGTTATTGTTGTTTTTATCATTTGCTCTTTAGTTTTTGTCATAGTTGAAGCTTTGATAATTGCAGATCCATACACACATGGGAGGCAGCAAGCCGGGAAGGTTGATACCGTAATTGTTCTGGGCTGTGGCATATGGCCTGACGGAAGCCCCACCTTAGCCCTGAAGCTCCGGTTGGAAAAAGCTATTGAATACTATGATGAAAATCCGCATGTAAATATAATAGTTTCGGGCGGACAGGGACCCAATGAACCCTACCCGGAGTCCCAGTCTATGAAAGAGTATTTGCTTAGCCGCGGAATACCCGAAGGAAGAATTATTGAAGAAGATAAATCAACCAGCACCAGAGAAAACTTTGAATTTTCCCGAAGATTAATGAATATACAAAACGACGAAATCGAGAAAATAATCTTTATAACAAACGATTTTCATGTTTTCCGCGCTCGGATCCTCGCCCGCCGATTCGGCTTTGAAGCCTATGCCATTGCGGCTCCGACTCCGGGAGTCATATTGCTGAACAGCTACCTGCGCGAATTCTTCGCCTTTGTAAAATCAATGCTGGTGGATTACTAAAATCCCATTTTCTCATTTTACATGGTAATTTATTGGATAAGCCGGCCGCTTCAGAGAGCGACCACCCTACAATTACTATGCTAGAAATGTATGAGCGGCCCATGAGCAAAAGACCACACGTCAGGACATGGCGGAGCGAAGACGGAGCCATGTCGCTTACAAGGATAATTGATCTGTTAGAGTAGCGTGCTTAGAGGAGTTCGCAGTGAGAATCTTGCTCTCGCCAAACTTAGTATAACGTTATAAAGCGGGTGCAAGTTTTTTATTTAGGTTTGCTCCCGCTTAATTTCATATATTCAGCGACAGCAGAACCGTCAAAATGTGCCTCAATTTTAAAGCTTCAGCTCTAAAAACCTTGCATTCTCAGTCGGATTGTATACATAAGGTTCAATATCATAGAATCCGTATGCTTTATACAATTCCTGAGCTTTTTTCATTGTTGCAAGCGTGTCAAGCCTAATAAAGCGGTAATTTAATTCCCGTGCTGTTTCTGTTATTTTTGAGATAAGCTGTTTGCCTAGTCCTAATCCCCTATACTCATTACGGACATACAGCCTTTTCATTTCACATATAGCTTCGTTAATCCTACGAAGAGCGACACAGCCTGCCGGCCTGCCGTTGACTAATGCCAATATCAAAGCTCCGGTAGGCGGACCATACTTACCTGGCAGAGTCCCTAACTCTGATTCAAAATTCTGAAAGGCAAGATCTATTTCTAATGATTGAGCATATTCTAAAAAAAGTTGCCTGACTTCTTTTAGCATACATTGTCCGGTTATGTGTCTGAACTCAATAATGTGTTTACTGTGATTAGTTAAAGATGTCATAAGCTTTCCCCTTGTTTATACGGAACTCTCTTTATCCTTGCCTAAAAGGACTGCTATCACCTCGGGATATACTTCTTTTGCATGAGCCTTCCAATTTTTGCAGATCGAACGGGCATCGTCTCTTGAACCTACGGAAAGCCGGATATCAATTAAGGGTTTAAAATCCTCCAGGATTCTGCATTTTACTTCATACTCGGTTTCGTTTTCCAGAGTATATTCGGCAACAACCGATGTTTCAAGGCGGATTACCGAGCGTATGGCATCAATATTATGGTCAAGTCTGGAGCGGATACCAAGAGGTACAAGATCAATAAACATCTCCAACATTTTCTGACCTTCGTCGGCAAGGCTGTAATAATCCAAATCATCTTTAGTTTCGGATATTATTAGCTTATCCTGCTGCATTTCATGAATGCTTTGCTGAAGGAGAAAATAATTCATGTAGCGGTTTTCCAGCATTATTCTGGTTAACTGCATATTGCTTACGGGTATTCTAACCTTACTCAAAAAATATAGCAGTAAGATTTTATTTTCGGCTTTCTCACGGTTTTCCAAATCCATTCTTTTGTACTCCTTAACATATTCTATACTATAACAGGCATATTTCCATATGTCTCAAGGCCGGAAACACCCGGGCTTATTATCTTGCATACGTCCTTACATACAATCCCGGAGGCTTAAACAAGCACCTTGGATTTCGAACGGGTTCAGAGTCATTGATACTTCGTATGAATGTCATCACACGTTCAAAAATTTTGAACGGATCCCGAGCCATTGAAACTCGAGGTAAAAATTTATCCATACTCACAATCCCGTATGTAAGGTAAAATGTTATTCTCGTTATAAGTATAATTAAAGTATGATTGTCTTACAACAAAAAGTTAGTTACTTATGCATCTTGCTTATTGCAAGCTAAATAGGGTATAATTTTCAAAAACAAGTAAGGGTGAATAAAATGGCAGGAACAATTACAGAGAAAATCCTGAGAGAACATATAATCGAGGGCGAAGCCAAAGCCGGCGGCGAAGTAGCCCTTAAAATAGATAATACACTTACTCAGGATGCGACAGGCACAATGGCATACCTCCAGTTCGAGGCTATTGGAATCGACAGGGTAAAGACACAGTTTAGTGTTAGTTTTGTAGATCATAACACTCTGCAGACTGATTTTAAGAATGCCGATGACCACAGGTTTTTAGAATCCATAGCTAAAAGATATGGGATTTATTTTTCAAAGCCTGGAAACGGAATATGTCATCAGGTTTTTCTGGAGCGGTTTGCAAGACCTGGGAACACTCTTATAGGCTCGGACAGTCACACACCTACTGCCGGGGGCATAGGTTGCTTTGCTATGGGTGCAGGCGGCCTTGACGTAGCCTGTGCCATGGCAGGTGCGCCTTTCCGTATCAAATACCCCAAAATCGTTGGAATCGAGCTTACCGGAAAGCTTAATCCATGGGTTTCTGCCAAGGACGTAATATTAGAAGTGCTTCGCCTTGTCGATGTAAAAGGTAATGTAGGTAAGGTTTTTGAGTATTTTGGCGAAGGAGTGGCTGCTTTAAGTGTCCCTGACCGTGCCACAATAACTAATATGGGGACCGAGACGGGCTGTACCACAAGCATTTTCCCCAGTGACGAAATAACCTATAAATTTCTGAAGGCTCAAGGCCGGGAAAAAGATTTTAAACCAATAGAAGCTGACGGCGATGCGGTTTATGATGAAGTAATAAAAATAAATCTTTCTGAAATAGAGCCTATGGCAGCTCTTCCCCACAGCCCGGGGTTAGTTAAAAGAGTACGAGAGATAGGACGTATCAAGGTTGATCAGGTCGCTATAGGCTCATGCACCAATTCCTCCCTGAGAGATCTTAAAATAGTTGCACAATCATTGAAAGATAAGACTATTTCGGATGATCTCCACGTATTTATCAGCCCAGGTTCAAGACAGGTAGTGGAACATTTGGCCGAAGACAGCGACTATACAAAGCTTGTCAGAGCAGGAGCCAGAATTATGGAAAATGCCTGCGGACCATGTATAGGTATGGGATGCGCTCCCGGTTCGGGAGCTGTTTCGGTGAGAACCTTCAATCGTAATTTTGAGGGCAGGAGCGGAACCAAGGATGCAAAGGTCTATCTGGTAAGCCCGGAAACTGCTGCGGCCACAGCCCTGAAAGGTGTTTTGACCGATCCAAGAGAGCTTGGCGACTATCCTGAAATAAAACTGCCGAACAGCTTTATTATTAATGATAATATGATTATAGCGCCTCTTGGTGATGAAGACGCAAATAAAGTAGAGATTATAAGAGGGCCGAATATTAAGCCTCTCCCATCTTTTGAACCGATTTCCGACACACTTGAGGGTAATGTCCTTATTAAAGTGGGAGACAATATAACAACAGATCATATAATGCCTGCAGGGGCAAGAATTCTGCCTTTTAGAAGCAACATACCCGAAATATCCAAATTTGTGTTTGAGGCTGTTGATCCTAAGTTTTATGAAAAAGCCAGGGAAAACAACGGAGGATTTATTATTGGCGGTGAAAACTACGGTCAGGGCTCAAGCCGGGAACATGCTGCTCTCGCACCAAAATATCTGGGAGTTAAGGCTGTGATTGTAAAAAGCTTTGCCAGAATACATCTTGCCAACTTGATTAATTTCGGCATAGTACCGCTGACTTTTAAGAATCCGGAGGATTATGCCAATATCGGAGAAGGAGACAAGCTTGCAATCGAAATAGGAGACCTGAAAGGAGCATGTTTGCTCAAAAATCTTACCAGAGGCACCAGCATGGAACTGGAGCATACATTATCGCCTATGGATGCAGAAATATTAAAATCAGGCGGTAAGCTTCCCTGGATAAAGAAACAATTTTGATAAATAATTCGGCATAATAAAGTCCGACGATTTTCAGGAGGAAACAGATGGCTAAAATTATTATGAAGACACCCCTTGTTGAAATGGACGGGGACGAAATGACCAGAATAATCTGGAAGTGGATCAAGGATATATTGATTAACCCGTATGTGGAATTGAAAACCGAGTATTATGATTTGAGGTTGGAATCCAGAGACAAAACAAATGACCAGATTACGATCGATTCTGCCGTGGCCACAAAAAAATACGGGGTGGCTGTAAAGTGTGCTACTATTACTCCTAATGCGGCACGCGTCAAGGAATACAATTTGAAGGAAATGTGGAAAAGCCCCAATGGAACTATTCGTGCGATTTTAGATGGTACGGTTTTCAGAGAGCCTATTCTGGTCAAAGGCATCAACCCGTTTGTGCGGACATGGAATAAGCCCATTTCTATTGCTCGTCATGCTTATGGTGATATATATAAGAATGTTGAAATGAAAATTGAGGAAGCGGGAAAGGCCGAACTGGTCTTTACCGACAAGGATGGAAACGAGTCCAGAAAAACCATTCATGATTTTACAGGTGACGGCATCGTCATGGGTATGCATAATACCAAAAAATCCATAGAGAGCTTCGCCCGTGCATGTTTTAATTATGCTCTGGACAAAAAGCTGGATATATGGTTTGCAACAAAGGATACCATATCCAAAACATATGACCATACCTTTAAGGATATATTCCATGATATTTTTGATGCAGAGTATAAAGAAAGATATAAAGAAGCCGATATTGAATATTTTTATACCCTTATAGATGATGCGGTAGCAAGGGTTATGCGTTCCGAAGGCGGATTTATTTGGGCTTGCAAAAACTATGACGGGGACGTCATGTCGGATATGATTGCCTCGGCTTTCGGCAGCCTTGCCATGATGACCTCGGTTTTGGTTTCCCCCGAGGGCTATTATGAGTACGAAGCTGCTCATGGTACGGTTCAGCGCCATTATTACCGGCATCTTGAGGGCAAAGAAACCTCCACTAATTCTGTTGCAACCATTTTTGCCTGGACCGGTGCCCTTAGAAAAAGAGGGCAGCTTGATGGCATTTCTGAGCTTGCAGCCTTTGCCGATATGCTTGAAAAAGCGTGCATTCAGACTATTGAAGAGGGCATTATGACAAAGGACTTGCTTGCACTATCCGAGCTTGAAAACAAAAGAGGGGTTAATACCAAAGAGTTTTTATACGCTATAAAGGATCGTTTAAGCCAACTGGCAGAGTAGAAGGATTAGAATTCTTATGAAATATGACGGCATTGTTATTTACAGTAATCTTGACGGAACACTACTTGATAAGGAAAGGAAATTATCAAAAACCATAATACTCCATGTATTTCACAGGTTTTAGAAATTCTGGGACCATATTTATAACCTTTGTTTTGTTGAAAAGAAATGTTGGTAAATTACTATTAGTATAGATATGTTTATTTACCGGAGGGAGACAATATGAGGAAGGCAAGACTAACAGTACTGCTAATGGTGGTTTTCTTATTATTTTCTGTCTGCTCCTATGCGGCAGCAGATCAATATAATAACTTTGACAATTCCAGATCTGAGCTGGGAACTGTTGGCGCCAGGTATGTTCCTTCGGCACAAAAGCGCGTTAAGACAAGAGTTCAGAATAATATGGACAAATATGACTATGATCTTTTCGGCCGGGATAACTTTGAATATTTTCCGCTGCAATTAGGCGATGGTGAATATAAAATCAGCATTTTTGAAAACATTACCGGTAATCGATACAGGCAAGTTAAAGCTCAGAACATCAAGGCGGCAATAAAAAATATATTGGATGTATTTAGAGCCTCCATACAGACCGTTAACTGGAATCCTGATATGGAAATCATCAAAAAAGCCGGAGAACTGACGAAGGATCTTATGACCGACAAAGAAAAGATCGTCACAATATACAATTTTGTGGTTGATACATTCAGCTATGATTATAATAAGATAAATAATATTAATACGACATACGTTCCTGATATTGAGCAAATTTATATTGACAAAAAAGGAATATGTTACGATTATTCGGCTGTTTTCGCAGCTATGCTCAGAAGTCAGAACATTCCAAGCAAGCTGATAAAGGGATATTCAGATCTGGTTGACGGATATCATGCATGGAATGAAGTATATCTGGCCGATGAAAACCGGTGGATAGTAATTGATACTACCTACGATTCAGTATTAAAGAAAAGTAATAAGAAGTTCAATATGGAGAAAGATCGGGAAAAATTTAAAGCATCGCGGCAATACTAATAAACCATACTTTTTTGACTATTTTAAAGGTGCCAAATGAAGGGCACCTTTTTATTTGATTTTTTACATAAAAACTTGCATTAATCTGCAAGTTTTTTTATTATAAATGTCATTAATCGCCTTTAAACCATAATACAGACGATGAGATTTTTTCATGATCAATTATATAAATAGCTTTTAATATGGATAATTTATTATGTTTTACCCGCTCTATAAAAAATGAAATATTAACTAATAAAAATTGCAGAATAGCTCTTGACGGATATGATTGGATTGGATACAATAAAAAGAATCGTACTTGTATAAATATACGATAATAGACTAACAACACGAATATTTATGACAATATTGATATTAATAACGCTTATCCTAAACGGTTAGAGCTTTATGCCCGGAAGCAATCTTTGCGTATAAAAAACGAAGCAGAGTATTAGTCGGTCTGAAGCTGTCAACTAAGCGTGATGTTGAGGAGGTTATTTCATTGTATAAAGAGATGTCAAATGAAGCAATGAATAGCTATTTCGATATAGCAGGGGAAATTGTAGAGGTAAGAAACAGGTTCAGACCGGGAGTATATGATCGGTACAATGTTAAACGCGGACTGAGAAATAAAGATGGTTCAGGCGTATTGGTCGGATTGACCGAGATTGGTGACGTTCATGCCTATGTTTTTGATGAAGGTGAAAAGGTTCCGGTAGAAGGCCGCCTTGTATACCGGGGAATTGATATTTATGATTTGGTAAATGGTTTTTTATCGGAGAACCGTTTTGGATTTGAAGAATGTGCATACCTTCTTCTGTTCGGTGACTTGCCCAGTAAAAAAGGATTGGCTCAGTTCACCGAGGTTCTGGGATCCAGAAGAAAAATAGACGAGGACTTTGTAAGAGCCAATATTTTAAATGCACCAAGCCCTGATGTAATGAATAAGATAGCCCGTTTGGTTCTGACTATGTACTCCTTTGACAAAGATGCCGACGACACAAGCATAAAAAATTTGCTAAGACAAAGTATGGATTTGATTGCCAAGTTTCCGGTCATGGCTGCATATGGTTTTCATGCAAAAGCTCATTATCTTGATGGAAAAAGCCTATACATCCATAATCCTGATTCGGAGCTAAGCACTGCTGAAAACATGCTTATGCTTTTAAGACCTTCAAGAGAGTATACCGAGCTTGAGGCAAGAGTTCTTGATCTGGCTCTAGTACTTCATGCGGAGCATGGCGGCGGTAATAATTCAACTTTTACAACTCATGTTGTATCTTCTTCGGGAACAGATATATATTCGTCTGTAGCCGCGGCGGTAGGCAGCCTGAAAGGGCCGAAACATGGCGGAGCTAATAGTAAGGTTATCAATATGATGAAAGAACTGAAAAGTGAAGTTAAGGATTGGGGCAGCGACGAACAAGTCCGTGAGTATATTACAAAGCTGGTCAAAAAGGAAGCCTTTGACCGTACAGGTTTGATATATGGATTAGGGCATGCGGTTTATACATTATCTGACCCCAGATGCGTTTTATTAAAGGAACAAGCTGAAAAACTGGCTAAGCAGGTTGGAAGATGTGATGAGTTCGAGCTTTATAATAAGGTTGAAAAACTCGGACCTGAGGTGTTCAGAGAAATACGAAAAACCGATAAGCCGATGTGTGCAAATATCGATTTCTACTCGGGCTTTGTATATGATATGCTCGAGATCCCTGTAGAGATGAATACTCCGATTTTTGCCGCTTCAAGAATTGTAGGTTGGTGTGCTCATATTATTGAGGAGCATTTAAACGGCTGTAAGATTATCCGGCCTGCATATAAGAGCATAAAAAAGCGCAGAGAGTATGTCAGAATAGATGACAGAACATAAAACACAAAAAGGGGGCAAATGCCCCTTTTTTTTATATACAAATATTAATATTACACAGTATGACAATTTCCATACAATTTGACGAAATTTCTTGTAAAATAAATCCACAAAAATATATAATTAAAGAAACTAAACAAAAAAAAGTTGGTCAATATGAAAAAAATAAAAATAATTTTTGTATTAATATTAATAGTAAGCAGTTTTTTCTTAATAACAGAAACCACCATCGCCGAATCAGTTTACAGATATGAGTCCGAGGCATGGCAGCTTTACAGGATAGGACTGTTTGCCGGCGCATCTCCCGACAGATATAACCCGGATCTGGGGGCAAATCTGAACCGTCAGATAGGAATAACCCTGTTATTAAATTTTTTTGGGGAAACCCCCGAAGTAAAACTGTTGTCTTCTAAAGAAATAAACAGTATATTATCGCATTATACCGATCAATATCTTCTTCTGCCATGGGCAAGGCCCTATATGGCTTATGCGGTAAAAACCGGGATGGTTGTGGGAACATCGCCGACAACACTAGGGCCGTTAAACAAGCTTGACGGAGTATCCTACGCGGCTATGATTTTGCGTCAACTAGGTTATATAGTTGACAGGGAGGATTTCATCAACTCATTGCAAATTCTCTGCGAAAAGGGAGGACTGGATGCTGCCGATGTTGATTATTTCAACAAGCAGGAGCTAATTAAGGACGATGCGGTCGGTATGGTTTACAATTCTTTATTTGTAGTGTGCAGTAATGAGCAATGTCTTATTGAGAGCCTGATAAACTCAGGAAAGGTTTCGGTGGAAGATGCCTTGGCTTATAATCTTGTGCGGTATTATAACCCCGGCAGTATCGGTGTAGATTCCCGGAATAACTCTGTAATATGGCCTGCCGGTTATCAGCAAACTTACGATTTGATACTGGATGCACTTTTATCTGCGAAAACAAAAATTGTACTGCCGAAAAATGAATACTCAGACTCATTCGATGAGATAGTCGATATAGTCAATTTGTGCCTGAGAGAAAATCCTGAGATTCTCTATTACAAAAGTCTTAAATACTATTCTAACGGGGTGCTGACGTTTACATACGGCAAGAGTCCGGCAACAGTCAGGGCTCACCAGGATGAACTTGAAAAGAAGGTTCGGTTCATCCTGGCTCAGATAATAAAACCCGATATGACAGATTATCAGAAAGAGCTTGCCGTACACGATTACCTGGTAAAAAATTGCGATTATGACATGAAGGGGTTTGAGAAAAACCGAATCAGCGATGAATCATTCACTGCATATGGCGCATTGTGTTTAGGAGTTGCCGTATGCGAAGGGTATTCGGAGGCGGCAAGCATCCTTCTTAATCGATCGGGTGTGGAGACAAGAATAATTACCGGAAAATCAAAAGGAACCGGACATGCGTGGAATCTGGTTAAAATAGACGGTGAATGGTACCATCTGGACATCACCTGGAATGACCCTTATAGAGCGGATGGAATAAAGGATGACGTAAAATATCATTATTTTAATCTTACCGATTCGGATATTAGCCGGGATCATCAATGGGATAGAAATGGTTATGCAGCCTGTACGACGACAAAATATAATTACTATAGGTATAATAATATGGTTGTAATGAATCAGGAAGAGTTTATTAACAAAGTTGTTGAAGAAGTAGGGTTGGGGAATAAGACAATTACTTTAAAAATACTGGAATCCGATCCCCGAAAATTCAGTATGGAAACGGCTGTCAAAACAATAGTAAATAAGCTGTATTTGAGTTGTACTTATAGCTATAATCAGGATGTCGGAGTTGCATCGATATCATTTCAATAATTGCCTGTCTAATCGTGTTTGAGTATGATACAATGTGTATTGGTGTTTTTAATATGAAATTGACATGAGGTGCTTTGATTTGTATTTAAAATCTTTAGAGATACAAGGTTTTAAATCCTTTGCAGATAAAATCGTATTGCATTTCAATAAAGGACAGACTTCTGTTGTCGGTCCCAATGGCAGCGGCAAAAGCAATATTGCCGATGCGGTCAGATGGGTTCTTGGGGAGCAAAGCGCAAAGACATTGCGCGGAAGTAAGATGGAGGATGTTATTTTTTCAGGAACCCAGTACCGTAAGCCTGTTGGGTTTGCCTCGGTAACCATTACAATAGATAATACCGACAAAATGCTTCCTGTAGACTTTACCGATGTTACGGTTGCACGTCGTATGTATCGTTCCGGCGAAAGTGAATATTTTCTTAACAAGACCCAGTGCCGGTTAAAAGATATACAGGAACTTTTTATGAATACGGGTGTAGGACGTGAAGGCTATTCCATAATAGGACAGGGACGTATTGACGAGATCCTGAGTACAAAATCAGAAGAAAGAAGGCTGGTTTTTGAAGAAGCTGCAGGCATAACAAAATACAAGGCACGAAAAAAAGAATCTGAGCGTAAGCTTGAGACAACTAAGCAGAATCTCATGCGTATTAATGATATTTTGATTGAATTGGAAAATCAGCTGGAGCCTCTTGCCCAACAGGCAGAAACCGCCCGCCGTTACATAGATTTTAGCAACGAGCTTAAAAGGATTGAAGTAAGCTTATTCCTGGATACTATCGATAAGCTGAAAGCCAGGCTTGATGAGGCCGAAAACCAGACAAGTGTGATAAGAGAACAGATTGATGAAGAAAACCGGAGAATCGAAAATATTAAGAATAAAAACCGAAGCAAAAATGAGCGCCTTGAATTTTTGAAGTCGGAGATTGAAGAACTTATAAGCGTCATTCACAAGTTGGATAGTGAGCTTGAAAAGAATGAAGGGCATGTCAGATTATGTGAGGAAAAAATAAATAATCTAAATACCTACAATGAGAATTTCGGCAATGATATACATTCGATTAAAGAGCGGATGTCGGCTCTTGAGCAGGATATAGAAAAAAAGAAGAAGCGTTTGCTCCAGTTGTCGCGGGATGAAGAGCATTTTACGAAACTATTGGCCGAGGCGGAGGAGCTTCTGGCAGGGATATTGTCCCGTCTGGATGAGGGGGAAAGGCTTGTTGAAGAGGCTAAACAGGCTATAATGGACAAGCAGGATCATCTCTCTGATTCAAAAATACGGCTTAACAATCTTAAGAACGATACGGAAAATTACCTGCAGCTAAAATCAAGGATAGTGGAAGATATACGGCAGGCTACTCTGGAAATAGACCGGGAAAGTATGAAAAAAGAAGACTTGGATGCTTCATTAAGGAAGATCAGGGAACAAATCAACTCATCTAAGAAAAGGCTCAACGAATTAGAGATTCAAAAGGAAGAAATACAAAAAAAACTTTCCGGGAATAAAAGTAAGCAGGAGAATATAAACCGCAGGTACAACGTTTTGGAATCCCGCCATAAAGTTCTGATTGATATGGAAGAGAACATGGAGGGTTACAGCCACAGTGTTAAAGTGATAAGAAGAGCATGCCGTGAAAACAATGATTTCGGCAGAGGCATACATGGCCCCGTGGCTCAGCTTATTTCTGTGGAAGAGAGGTTCGAAACAGCTGTTGAAATTGCCTTGGGCGGCAGCCTGCAGAATATTGTGACCGATGATGAGTTTTCAGCAAAACGTGCCATAGAATATTTAAAGAAAAATAATTTTGGTAGGGCTACATTTCTTCCCAAGTCTGCAATCAGCCCCCGTATGCTGGATCAATCCCAGCTTGATCAGGTGCGAAAAATGCCCGGATTTGAGGGCTTGGCTTCTGAAAAAGTCAAATGTGATAAGCAATTTTCAGGGGTTATGCTAAATCTTCTGGGAAGAACGGTCGTTGTAGACAACCTGGATTCGGGAATCCAAATGGCAAGACAGTTCGGATATTCATTCCGTATAGTCACCCTGGACGGTGAACTTATTAATGCCGGCGGAGCAATGACCGGAGGTAGCACCGGAAGTAAAGCCTCCAGTATAATCGGACGTAACCGTGTTATCAATGAAATCGAAGAAGAACTTAAGAAAACTGCCGCCGGGCAACGTAAAATAGAAGTCGAAATAAAGACTATGGAGACAGAACTTGAGAAAATCAGCATTTCATATGAACAGGAGCGGAAAGTTTTATCTGATCTTGAGTTGGTGAGATTGAGAGATGAAAACCATGTTGCGTCAATATTGGATAACGACAGAAAATTAACTGCGAAAATGGACATGCTAAAGCAGCAGAACAGTGAGATCGAAGAACAGATAAAAGAGGTTAAAAACGAGAGCAATAAGGAATCGGAAAAAGTAAAGGCTATTGAAGCGGAAATACAGTTATTAAAGGATAAGGTTCAGGCCAACCAGATAAAAAATAAGGATGAACAGAAGAAGCGGGATGAGATTCATACCGATATAAATGATTACCGTGTTTCCGTCAATTCTATAGTTGAAAGCAAACAAAGCATTTTAGAGCAAATTGATATGCTCGAACAGGAGAAAGACAGTAGCACTATAAATATTGCAAAACGCGAAGAGGAAAAGAAGCGAAATCTGCAGCGGATCAGCGAGCTACAAGCTGAAATCCAGGGTATTTTGAAAAGGAGTCAAGATCTCAAGGAGGAAAAGACCGGGCGAGAGCTTAAGTCCGAAGCGCTTACGGAGGAAAGAAGAGTTCTTGAGGAAGAACTCTCAGGCATGCTTGACAAAGTCACCGAGCACAACAGCACTATTATTACACTTCAAGAGGGACAAGGGCGAATCGAAGCAAAAAAAGCCAAGATGGATAGTGAGCTTGAGACATACCAAAACAGACTCTGGGACGAATATGGCCTTACTTATGGGAATGCGCTTGAGATCAAATGTGAAATCAGTAATATTCGAGCTACCCAGAACAGGATAAACGATATCAAAGCGGAGATAAGAGAACTCGGACCTGTGAATGTGGCTGCTATTGAGGATTATTCTAAAACAAAGGAACGCTACGGTTTTATGAAGGTTCAGCATGAGGATCTTACTAAAGCCGAAGAAAAGCTGCGGCGTGTTATCCAGGAAATCACATATGTAATGAAAAAACAGTTTTTGGAGCAGTTTAATATATTGAACAAAAATTTCGGTATAGTTTTTAGAGAGCTTTTTGAGGGCGGTTTTGCGGAAGTGCGGCTTGCAGACGAGGATAAAGTTTTAGAAAGCGGAATAGATATTATAGTGCAGCCTCCGGGAAAGAAACTGCAAAATATGATGCTGCTTTCAGGGGGAGAAAGGGCATTGGTGGCCATAGCTCTGATATTTGCGATTTTAAGAATGAGGCCGGCTCCTTTCTATATACTGGATGAAATCGAAGCTTCCCTTGATGATGCCAATGTTTACAAATTTGCCGAGTATCTCAAACGATATACCGATAAACTGCAGTTCATAGTCATAACTCACAGAAAAGGCACCATGGAAGCTGCAGACATACTTTACGGTGTCACTATGGAGGAGCACGGCATATCGAAGGTCGTATCCCTGCGCATGGATGACCGGCTGAAACAAAATGCAGGGTAGCGGCAAGAATGCGACAGATTGTGCAAAAACTGTTTTAACATGCAGGTTATAATATTTGATTATGCAATCGTAAATAAGAGGCGCGATTGCCGCGATTTAAAGCGGAGCATGGATTGTGGAAGCAACACTGCTTATGAGGGAGCGAAACAGTCAAGAAGCAGAGCGAATAGCGGTCATTCTGAATGCAGTGAAGCGCCATACCGGTCATCCTTAACGGAACGAAGTGGAGTGAAGTATCTTTGGGTTGGACAATAAGATCCTTCGCTGACGCTCAGGATGACAAAGGTCAGCTATAGCCGCTAAACTTGCATAGATTTAATACTATTGATAGTTTTCACACAGTCTGGCTAAATAACGGGCAAAGTTTTAATAAGATGGAAGGGAAAGAATATGGCTAAAGATAAATGGTTTAGCTGGGGTAAGAAAAAGGTTTCCGAAAAGCAGGATGAAACACTTATTCAGAATGAGGATATCAGCGAAATCGTTGAAGAAATTGTAGAAGAGACTTTTGAAACAGAGGATGCACAAGCAGTGCAGGAGTCCCCGGAGAAAATCGGATTTTTTGACAGGCTTAAAGACGGATTAAAAAAGACCAGGGATTCTATAACGCATAGAATCGATCAGGTGCTTGTTTCATTTGGGAAAGTGGATGAAGAGCTTTTCGAAGAGCTTGAAGAAATATTGATTACTTCCGATATTGGCATGAATACCTCGCTTGCAGTAATTGAAGAGTTAATAAAAAAGGTTAAAGAAGAGAAAATAACTGATGCAAATGGTGTTCGTCAAGCTATAAAGGAGATAATCGCGTCGAAGCTTACCGACGAGAAAACCGGAATGAAGCTTGATACAAGACCGTCTGTAATAGTAATAATTGGAGTTAATGGCGTAGGGAAAACAACGTCTATAGGCAAGCTTGCCCATTTTCTAAAAAGACAGGGCAAAAAAGTAACTGTTGCCGCAGCCGATACCTTTAGAGCCGCTGCAATAGATCAGTTGGAAATATGGACAAATAAAGCGGGAGTAGAGCTTATCAA
Source organism: Acetivibrionales bacterium (assembly GCA_050945655.1). Lineage (GTDB taxonomy): Bacteria > Bacillota > Clostridia > DSM-8532 > DSM-8532 > DTU059. The sequence goes on from JBMNTI010000017.1 coordinate 24,067, forward strand.
GCATACTGAAGGTTCCGACCCTTCGGCGGTAATATTTGATGCCATACAGCATTGTAAATCCAAACATACCGATATATTGATATGCGATACCGCCGGGAGGCTTCACACTAAGAAAAACCTTATGGAAGAATTAAAGAAGATCTTTAGGATTATTCGGCGAGAACTTCCCGATGCAGATATTGAGACACTTCTGGTACTGGATGCAACAACTGGTCAAAATGCTGTCACCCAGGCGAAAACTTTTTCAGAGGTTTCAGAACTTTCAGGGCTTATCCTTACCAAGCTGGACGGAACCGCAAAAGGCGGAATTATTGTGTCTATAAAGTCTGAATTGAATATACCGGTTAAGTTTATCGGTGTAGGGGAGAAAATGAACGATCTTCAGCCATTCAATCCCGGCGAATTTGTTGAAGCCTTGTTTGGCACTCAATAAAGCGTTATTAATCAGACTGCATGAAAACTAACAATAATATAAAATTACTCAAGTGTAGCGGCTGTAAATCTGCAATAAAAAATATTGTTAAATAAATATCAAAATTATTGGAAACACCTTGACTTTTAATGTACCTAAGAGTATCATGTTTTTATCAGTTTCATAATCGGATGAAGGACTAGGGAGAGTGGCTGTTTTAAGCACACCGAAGGAGTAAATCTCTCAGGTAAACAGACCTTGGCCTGACGAACCTCTGGAGAGACCTTTATAAAGGCGCCGAAGGGGCAAATCCTAAACAGGATGACTCTCTCAGGCAAAAGGACAGAGCATGATTATAAGCATAAGAAGAAACTAATGCTGTGTGCTTTGCCGCAAAAAGTGCTTTATCAGAGGTCAAACAATAAAAGGTTTGACTTTTTTTATGGTGGAAACTGGTTTTACTGTTTATATATTTAGGAGGTTAAGTATGGCTAAAATAATTGTTACCGACAAAATGGCATCGAATGGAATTGACTATTTAAAAAGCAAAGGCTTTGAAGTTGATACACCTTTTGGCATATCGCCGGAAGAACTTGAAAAAATTATCGGCCAATATGATGCCATAATCGTAAGAAGTGCTACAAAATTAAAGGGAGCGGTTCTTGAAAAAGCTGTAAATTTAAGGGTTGCAGGACGTGCCGGTAATGGTGTCGACAATATTGACGTACAGGAATGTACAAGAAGAGGTATCACAGTAGTAAATACTCCCGACGGAAATACCATGGCTGCTGCAGAGATGAGTGTAGCCCTGGTCTATGCTATTTTCAGAAACGTGGCTCAGGCTTATCATGCGGCAAAGAACAAGGATTTCCGCAGAAATAAGTTTATAGGTGAGGAACTGGACGGCAAAACCGCAGGTATTATCGGCCTTGGGAAAATTGGTTCTGTTGTGGCAAAGAAGCTTGTGGGAGCGGGGATGAAAGTTGTAGGGTATGACCCGTACATTTCGGATGAACGCGTTGCCAGCCTGGGGATTACACGTGTGGAAACCCTGGATGAGCTGTTAAAAATTTCTGATTTAATTACTATTCACATCCCGAAAACTCCTGAAAGCAAAAATCTTATTGGGGAGAGAGAACTGGCTCTATGTAAAAAGGGCGTTCGAATCGTTAATGTGGCAAGAGGCGGCATGATTGATGAAAAGGCTCTTTATAATGCGATTGTGTCCGGTCACGTAGCCGGTGCTGCCCTTGACGTTCAGGAAGTCGAACCGAATTTTACAAAGAAACCCGAAGAGCAGGATTACTGGAATCCTCTTCTGGATCTGGATCAGGTAATAATCACCCCCCATCTTGGCGCATCCACAAAGGAGGCTAGCTTGAATTGTTCATTAGGTGTTGCTAAGAATGTCGAAGCAGTATTGAACGGAGAATTGGTAGCAGCGGTAAATATGCCTCGTATTTCGGGAGATGTGGAAAAGCTTAAACCTTATATAAGCTTAGGAGAGAAGCTTGGCTCAATTTACTACCAGGCAGAGCAGGAAAGAGTACAAAAAATTGAAATAATATATAGCGGCGATTTGGTTGATCAGCCCACAAAGCCTATTACACTGGCTGCTATTAAAGGCTTTTTGTCCGTTGTAAGTGAGGATGAGGTCAATTATGTAAACGCACAGCTTAAGCTTTCCGAAATGGGTGTTGAACTAATTGAGAGTAAATCGAGCCAGCTTGAAAAATACACAAATTTGATTACCATTAAGTTTTATAGGAAGAACAATGCCATAGCCGTATCGGGTACGGTGTTCGCCAAGGATACGATCCGCATTGTTGATTTCTTCGGTTATACTTTGGACTTTGAGCCTACAAGGCATGTTTTAGCCTTGCAAAACATGGATGTTCCTGGTATTATAGGCAAGGTAGGAACACTTTTGGGACAGAATAACGTTAATATTGCGGCAATGCAGTGGAGCCGACGAGACCCGCAATCAAAAAAAGCGGTATCATTTGTCAGTGTTGACAGCGATGTGTCTGCCGAGTTGATAGAAAAACTCCGCAATACCGAAGGAATACTCAGGGTTTCCAAGCTAACTCTATAATTAAATCAAGATCGATAACTTTTTTTTAAGACTGGTACAGCGAAATTAGGCTTCAAAGCACAAAATTTAAAATTGGAACGTTATACTAGTGTAGTGTTAGGGAGGATGGCTATGGATAAACATTTGGAATCCATTTTAAACAAAAAAGTAGAGCGAACAATGGATAACCTTACAAAGAACAACATGGCAGCTATATATGTAAGGTCAAAGGATCAGGTTGTTGAAAAGGTTTCGGAGTTTATGAAAGAAGGCGAGCTGGTAGCCGTCGGCGGTTCTATGACCTTAATAGAAACCGGTGTTCTGAATCATTTAAGATCAGGCCGCTATAGCTTTTTGGACAGATATATGGAAGGTTTGTCAAGATCTCAGATAGATGAAATACATAGAAAAGCATTTTTCGCTGATACCTACCTGACAAGCACCAACGCTATTACTGAGAACGGTGAGCTATACAACGTCGATGGCAATGGCAATCGGGTAGCCGCCATGATTTTCGGCCCCAAAAAAGTTATTGTGGTGGCTGGAATAAACAAAATTGTAAGGAATATTGATGAAGCGGTAGAAAGAGTCAGACGCGTGGCCGCGCCGGCCAATACAACAAGGCTGAGTTGTGAAACACCATGTATCCAGACGGGGTATTGCGTGGATTGCAAGAAAGATAGACGAATATGCTGCGCTTATACGGTGTTAGGGCATCAGATGCAAAAGGATAGAATAAAGGTTATTTTGGTTGGAGAAAGCCTTGGTTATTAATTAGATGTGAGATGTGAGATGTGAGATGTATGAGATTAGAAGTATGAGGTTAGAAGTTAGAGGTAGGAAGTTGGATGTAAAAAGTTGAAAGTAAGAAGCAGGAAGTAAGAAGTAAAAAGTTGAAAGTAAGAAGCAGGAAGTAAGAAGTTAGAAGTTAGAAGTGAGGTTGGAAGACCTAAAGTACGCAGGACTTTGAGTTAACGGCGGGGAAAAACTCCCCGCTTTTTTTACACCTGATGTTTATGCTATATTATTAATGGTCATAGTTTAAGGGAGGACAAACATATTGAATCAAAAGATTGGACTTGTATCCTTGGGTTGTCCTAAGAATCTTGTTGATAGTGAGATTATATTAGGGATGCTGAAGGAGGCGGGTTTTGAACTTACTGCCGAGCATAAAAATGCGGATGTAATTATTATTAATACCTGTGCTTTTATAGGTGATGCCAAGGAAGAAGCGATTATAAGTATCCTGGAAGCCGCCAGATTCAAGATGGAGGGAAATCTGAAGCTTCTTGTTGTAACAGGTTGCTTGGCTGAACGATATAAAATGGAAATATGCAAAGAAATACCTGAGGTTGACGTGGTTATTGGAACCGGCAGCATAAGCGAAATACCGGGGATTATCAGCAAAGGGTTGGCAGGGAAAGTAAGTGACAAAAAGGTATATGCGAACCCTCCCAATACTGTTGACTATTTGGAGCTTACCCGCCTGGTGACCGATGAAAAGCCTTACGGTTACCTGAAAATTGCCGAGGGATGCTCAAATAGGTGTACTTACTGCATAATACCAAGCCTTAGAGGAGATTTCAGGAGCCGAACCATTGAAAATATTTTAAGAGAAGCAAATATCCTGGCTGATAAGGGAAAAAAGGAAATTATTCTTGTTGCCCAGGATGTTACACGTTATGGTACCGATATATACGAGGGGAAAAAGTTGGTTGACCTTGTGCGGCAAATGAGCAAAATAGAAAAAATCAAGCGTATCAGGCTTTTATATTGCTATCCGGAATTAATAGACGACAATCTAATTATGGAAATGAAGAATAACCCTAAACTATGTAAATATTTAGACATTCCCATTCAGCATATTTCAGACAAAGTACTTAAAGCTATGGGTAGACGCGGGAACAAAGCATATATTTATGAACTTCTGGCAAAAATCAGAGATCAGATTCCAGCTGTTGTGCTTAGAACGTCTCTAATAACTGGTTTTCCTGGCGAGAACGAGGAAGATTTTGCGGAATTGTGCGATTTTGTAAAGGAAAACAGCTTTGAGCATCTTGGCGTATTTGCATACTCAAAAGAGGAAGGAACCCCTGCTTATAAAATGAAAGGACATATGCCGAAGAAAATAAAAGAAGCTCGGCGTGAAAAATTAATGGTAATGCAAAAGGAAAATGTTGAAAAATATAATAGTTCACGATTGGGTCATATATATGATACAATGGTCGATGGGGTTGCTGAGGATGGTATTTTTTATTTCGGCCGTACCTACGCCGAGGCTCCGGAAATCGATCCGGTTATTTATTTCACCTCAGCCGAGCCTTTGGAAAATGGTATGATAGTGCCCGTTAAAATACTTTGCCAAGACGGATATGATTTGGTCGGCGAGGTACAAGCCGCTGATTAGGAATGGTGACCAGAAAAATGAATCTTGCAAATAAAATTACAATTTCAAGAATTTTGGCTACACCGGTATTTTTGTTTTTTCTAGTACCGGGCAGGTTCGGTGAGTTTTTAGGCTTAGCACAGTGGGGCAGATATGCGGCGGCGGCAGTCTTCGTTTTGGCTTCAATAACTGATATGGTGGACGGTAATATCGCACGGAAGTATAATATGATTACCGAGTTGGGTAAATTTTTAGATCCCATTGCGGACAAATTATTAGTCACCTCGGCTCTTATAGCTTTAATTAAGACCGATAACCTGTCTGTTTGGGCAGTTTTTATAATAATAGCAAGAGAATTCATTATTACCGGATTCCGAGTTGTTGCGGCAGGACGCGGTGTTGTAATTGCTGCCGATAAATGGGGGAAAATCAAAACTATCGTTCAGATAGCAGCCATCGTCGCAATACTGGTAAAAAACTTTCCGGTATCACTCGTTACCGACTTCCCACTAGGAACGGTATTAATGTATATTGCAGTAGCTTTGACAGTAATCTCAGGGGTTAATTATATAGTTAAAAATACAAAGGTATTAAGTAATAACCAATAGCCAATCAAAAATTATTTAGCATTGTTTTTGAATCCTGCATAAAACCCTTTTTTTAATCCTGTCTAAATCCTTATAATCAAAAGTTTTTGAGCCGCACCTTTAATGCTGACACCCATAAAAAACTTAGAGTAAAATTATCGTAGGCAATTTAATAAAAAGATAAGGGAAGAACCCAAAATAGGTCTTCCCATAATCACGATTTTCCTGTAGTTTGAGAATTGAGAGAAACCAAACGAAAGGAGATCGT
>JBMNTI010000018.1:0-27974 GCA_050945655.1 Acetivibrionales bacterium
TGGTTTACTGGCTTCAGATAAAACATTATATCATTGTCTTCACCGACTATCTTTAGCGTGGGAACTCCAATCATTTCACCTGTCTCATTAATTGCCGTACCGCCACTGTTTCCGTGGTTTACTACAGCGTCGGTTTTTATCCAATCGATATTCGAATCTCCGTCTTCATCTATAAAGCCGGAAACATGTCCGGCGGTAAATGTTATGGTTTCGCCGCCAACGCCAGGATAGCCAAGTATATTAATAGTATCGCCCAGCTCAACCAAATCGGAATCGGCTATTATTGCCGGGGAAAGATTTAAATCTTTAGCCGATACCTGGTTCCAGTTAAGATCTGAAACTATTTTAACTACTGCCAAATCCAAATCCTCGACGCCACTTCTGTACTGTGCAATATACTGGGGTTGGATATTTTTCTTGATATCATCTGTAATTGCTATAGCTACATATCCTTCCGAATTGTAAAGTCTCCCCCTTTCACCCACACAATGGAAGTTGGTCAGAATATAACCCTCTTTATTTACAATAGTACCTGAGCCCATGCCCATTATATTAAAGTCGTCATCCAAAATATAAGTCTTAACTGTTGATTTTGATACCTTTTGCAGGTTTAAGCCATTCTTCCCGGCCTGGGGCTTGTCAGGGGTCTCGGGTGTGCCTTGCGGCTCATGCTGAGGGTCTTGCTGCTGTTCACCATCTATCTTGACAACCTGCTTTACGCTCTTTGAAGAACGATTACCGGCTTCGTCATATGCGACAACATAGTACTCATATTCTTCTCCAATTTCAACTTCATCGTCTTTATACTCAGTTTTTCTAATCTTTGCCAAAACGTCGCTGTTTCTGTAAAGCCTGTACACATCAACACCTACGTCATCGTAGCTCTCACTCCATGCAAGCTCGACTGAATCCGGATTAACCTTCGATACTGTAAGAAGAGGAGCTGTAGGCGGAGTTTCATCTTCTTTTTCCATAGAGCACGATGTAAACATTGTGGCCATCAAAATTATGACGGCTGTTATAATTAATTTTTGTTTGAATAATTTACTCTTAAACACTTAAAATCACTCCTATCTTTTATTCTAGAAAGCCGTCAATTCATATTAAATGTATAGCTGACATCGATTAATTTATTATCATTAAGCACAAAATTTTCATAGCTTGATGATAATGTGATAATATACAAATCATTATTTACAATACTGAGAACATCCTTGCCATAGCCTATATCGGGCTTATTTATATCAGCTGATGCCGATTGGCGGTTTGAAATATATACATAGTTTATTATATAGGTTTCCTTGCCCTTCGTGTCATGATAATAACCATTCTCAGCCTGATAGAACCGGTAGTCCATACCTGCCTTTATAGACCATGCGGCGGCCGCATTTTGAAGCTTTTCTTCTTCGGTTTTTGCCTCAACATTCATCAAACTGTCCAGAGAGATTTTTCTTACGCTTACAAAGTTTGTTCCGCTGGCTATATCAATGTCCGCAGCCTTAAAAAGCTCCTCGCCGCTCCTGGACTGAATCCATTTGGGCGGGTATTGGATTTCAATAAAATTGTCAACCGTGTATACCTCATTTTTTAAAGCTGCATTACCGGTTAAAATCCCAACACATAGCGTAACACCAAGAATAATCCAGACAGGGATCATTCCTGTTAAAGCTTTCCTGGGATCAATAGAAGTCCTGACAATATTGGCAGCCTCTTTTTCGTGTTTCGACGATAAAAACACCAAAACTCCGAATACTATAAATGCCACTAATGCAGCAGGGATAAGACCCAAAATGTAATTTATCTTAAAGCCACGCCTTACAACAGTGTTAAGCAGAAATTGTGTTATAGCATTGAGTGTCGATGCAATAATTACCGCCAGCGGCAATCTAACAATGCTATATTCATTATATTTGGAAACACCGAGGATATAACAGCTCAGACCTGTAATACTGGCGTGAGCAAAGGTTTCTATCACCACCAGGGCGGTAACGTTTGTAAGCATTGCACCGCCGGAAGCAATAATATTGTCAATACTGGTCATAGCCGCAAATCCCAAGCCTAACGCCGAGCCGTAAATTATTCCGTCAATCACTTCATCAAATTCTTTACTGGGATAAATGCTGTATCTTACCGATATCAGCTTTATTGACTCTTGAATAATTGCTATCAGAATTATGTTAACTATTAATTTGCTGCCTATGTATGTAATACCGCTGCTGCCGCCTAAAAGCACAATGGATACCAGCGGAGAGTATATTGCCTTTTGAACCAGGGCACCTAACAACATAGTCTTAAATACAAAGCTTTTTGGCTCGGGGTTTAATCTGTCTTGTCGATAGAAAATAGTAAGCCATAAAAGGGGTGGTATTATAGCAATTATTACCGAAATAATTGTTTGTAATGTTCTGTTGAAATTTGGGCTAATGGTTTTTTCAAAAAGATATGCTATTAGAACGATCAGTAGTAAGCCTGCCATTGAGATAAAAGTGGAAAGCCATAAACCCAATTTTGTTTTTGAGTTTTTTATACTCATGTTTTTTACCCTCCATGCTTCACACAAACTCTATCCATATGGATTATAGTCATTAGTCTAACATATACTGGATATAATGTCTATTAACCGTTAGTAAAAAAAGGCTGGCTGCAACCAGGCAAAAATTAATCTTTGTTTATCCATATTAAAAATATCGATACCGAAGATTGCGTTGAATCAGAACGGAGGTAATATATCCATTGCAAGTAGTGTAATGTCGTCGGCCGGTTTTTTGCCCACATACTCTTTTACATCATTGATTATAGCTTCTGTCAGGTGATTTATTCCCCATTTGCTGTGCTTTAAGATAACAGATTTCAATCGTTTTACAGAATACTCTTTATTATTTGAGTTGCGTGCATCAACTAAACCGTCGGTATATAACAAAAGCTTATCTCCAGGAAAGAGAAGAACCTGGCGATTTATAAACTTTGGCTTCAATACATTTCCAAGCCTGCAAATTGCATACCCATCGTTATCGAGTTCCTGAATAGAACCATCGGGTCTTATTCTTAAAGGAGCTGTATTAAGTCCTCCCGAAGCATATGATAGTATTCCTGTCTGAGTGTTGAAAACCCCGTAAATCATAACAATATACATATCATCATTAAAATTAGCCGAATTGAATGATTCATAAAGATGTGTCAATACCATTGACGGGATTGTAATCCCTTCCCCTGCTGTTTCTTCCATCAAAGATTGTATTTTCTGAAATGAAAAGATCGAAAGCATTGCTGCCGACACTCCATGCCCTGAAACATCTCCGACGCAAAGACCAAAGCGGTTTTCATCAATCTTAAATACATTGTAAAAATCACCGCTCAGCTTCTCTGCAGGTATATATCCGGCTGAAAACGCTACATATTCATTCCCGGGCAATCCCGACGGCAGCATGGACAGTTGTATTCCTCTTGCTATTTCCTGATCAGCCATAAGTTTTTCGTACATGCTTCTTAATTCAATAGTACGGCTGTCAACCAATTTGTCCATTTCTAAAAGGTATTGTTCAAGTTCCTCTTTGGCTTTGGATAATTCAACGTAAGGTTTTCTTATACTTTCAATATAAAAGGAATAAAAGAGAAGTCCATAAGAAACAAACAGGTAAAATTCACTCAAAGCGCGCTTTAGATCATAGATCTGCTTAATACTAATAAAAGCAAGCTCACTGAAAAACATGAGAATAAAGGCACATGATAATACAATAAGGACAAATTCATTATTCTTTTTATATTCCCTTATAGTCGAATAAAAAGTATAAATATAAAGCAGGGCTGTAAAGGATAATATTGCTGTACTTAAGGCTGTAAGGCCTGTTTCGTTAATAAAATATTCCTGTTTTATCGACGGGTTACTTAATATTAATAAAAATACAAGTACTATCGCTGCTGTTATCACACATAGATACCTTCTTTTTATTACATATTTATTCCTGAATCTGACCGTAGAAAGAATGCTGAAGCAAACACCGTTAATCAGGTGAACGATCAGACACAGCAACAATGTACATCTTGGTGTATATGGATCGGCGGTTAAGTATGCAGGCAGATCCAATATTTGAATCAAATACAAAATACCGCCTGTAAGAAAAGTGAATCCGACAATTAGCAGCCGGTTAGCCTTTGTTTGCGGATATGTGTAATATGAGATCAAAAAAATCGAAAAAGAAACAATTAATAAAAAAATATTTAGTATTCTGTGCCAGACGGTACATTCAATTAATGCTTGTGATATATGATAGTATCTATCAGCCAATTCAACGATTAAATAAAAGATTAAGCTAAAAAAAAGAGTAATGAATATCGAAAAAAAACGTCCCTTCGCATCAAATAACGATTTTCTTACTTCGGCGAAATTCATCCTCTATCCTCCGGCAGATTTATCTTGTGGTATATTTACATAAAGTCTTATGTAAAAACAAAAACATACAAATTACAGAAATTTCTATGTTTTATTCTAACATATTTTGTAGAATGAAAACAACATTGTAAAAAACTATTTTGCAACTATTTTATAAAAAAACAGGGCTACCAGGACATAAATATTGCGTGAAAATTTAATCATGCGTTCTTTAGGGCTTATAACCTCTTATTCGACAATTCTATTCTTGATAGCATAGACGGCTGCCTGGGTTCTGTCCTGAACATTTAGCTTGCGAAATATATTTGATATATGGTTCTTAACCGTTTTTTCGCTTATAAAAAGATTTGTTGCAATCTCTTTATTTAACATACCCTTCGAAAGCAGCTTAAGAACCTCAATCTCCCTGTCTGTTAGATATTTTTTAGGATGGTCTGCTCCGCTTTTTATCCTCTTATACTCATTTACCAGCTCTCTTGCCATTACCGGTTGTATATATGTTTGATTATTATAAACGCTCCTAACTGCTTCAATAAGAGTGCTGGCATCAGCATCTTTTAAAATATACCCCATTGCTCCCAATTCCAGAGCTTTGAGCAAATATTCCCTTACCTGATGTATGGTTAGAATGACGGCTTTAACTCCACTGTCGAAAGCTTTAATTCGCTCCAAAGCTTCAAGTCCGTTCACCACCGGCATGTTAATATCTATCAAAACAACATCCGGCTTTACTTCCTTATATTTTTCAACCGCTATTCTACCATCGGAACACGCGGCAATCACCTTAATATCACTTTCCAGTTCTAGCAGCTGTTTGAGTCCATCCCTTATCATTGAATGGTCTTCCACTATCATTACATTAATACAATCAGCCATATAAACCTCCCTGAATCTCATAAGGCAGTTTTACCTTAACAGTAGTACCGGCATTAACTTTAGAGCTTATCATAAAATCTCCCTCCAAAAGCTCGATTCGCTCTTTCATGCCAATAATGCCAAAGGCGCCTTCATAATCTCTGCCAATATTATTTAGAATGCTGGTGTCAAAGCCTTTGCCGTCATCCTTTATTCTCAAGAATATCTTTTTTTCCGTACATTCTATCTGCACACTGATAAATGTTGCATTTGCATGTTTATATGTATTATTAAGGGCTTCCTGCACTACTCTGAATATAGCTAAAGCAACATTGCTGTCCTTAATACGGCTGTCATTGCCCTTTATCTTTAAGTCAACCCTTATGGAATGCTCTTTGCTGAAGCTCTCTATATATTTTTGCAATGTGGTCTTCAATCCTAAGTCATCAATAGACATTGGCCTTAAATCATATATGATTCTTTTTACATCCTTCAAGCATAGCCGGACAACATCTTTAAGGCCTCTTAATTCAAGCATTGTCTTTTCCATGTCAATTTCCGCCAGCTTTTCACAGATTTCGGCCTTTAACACAACATTGCTCATAGCCTGTGCCGGCCCGTCATGAATTTCCCGTGCTATGCGCCGGCGTTCGTTTTCCTGAGCTCTTATTATGCGTATTGCCAGAAGTCTTTTATGTTCAGTGTCTTCAAGATGTACATCCAGTTTTTGAAGATCCCCCGAAAGATAATTTAAAACGGTTCCGACCTGAGCTACTAATTTTTCAGCCTGGTTAACTGTTGCCATTGCATTTTTCAGCCGTCTTTCAACATCATTTCGCCTCGATATCGTATGTTTTTCCCGTTCACGGGTTACGGCCAATTCAACCATCAGCTCATTTGTTTCCTTGTATGCCTGCTTCATTTCCTCTTCGGAGTGCTTGTCAAAATTACTGTTTATCGATGCCAGCCTTTGTCGGCTTTTAGCGACTTTGAGCTCGAGTTTTTGGCAATCGGCCATAATTGACGACGCTTCAGCCATCAAAAACTGCAGCTCATCTTTTAAATGATATACTTCCCGTCTTGCATTCTCCAATATATCAAATATCGCACTCTTGCTCTGCTCAATAACTTTTAAGGTACTTTTAATTATGTCATTGATTCTTTTGACGCCAATATTATCCAAGAGTAAACCCCCATTTTACTTATCAAGCAAAAGTTTATTCAACTCGTTCATAAATGTATTGATATCCTTGAATTGGCGGTATACCGATGCGAATCTGACATATGCAACTTCATCCAGATCTCTTAAATTCTCCATGACCAATTCTCCGATGAATTCACTGGTAACCTCGCGTTCCAGAGAATTATTTATTTGCCCTTCGATGGTATCCAGGATTTTTTCAATCTGATTTATTGAGATAGAACGTTTCTCACAAGCCCGAAGGATTCCCTTGCGAACCTTTTCCCTGTCATATGGCTGTCGTGAACCATCCTTTTTGATTACCATTATCGGCATACTTTCTACCTTTTCATAAGTAGTATAGCGTTTATGACAGCTTAAACATTCTCTTCTCCGCCTTATTGTGGCTCCTTCATCGGTAGGTCTTGAGTCTATTACCTTATCTTCATCAAAAGAACAGTAAGGACATCTCATATGCTTTCTCCTTACAAGTTTATTTTTTACTACAAAATCTATCGACATATTGTCCAATTTACTTATATTTTGTGCAAACAAGCAATCAATTAATGCTGCCTCGGAACCTTTTTGCCTCACTATAAAAAAATGAGGGTAAACCCTCGTTTTATTGTATCATTTTATAAATGTTTTTGTACATTATATTTTAAGAATGCATATATACTCCGCCATTTACATCTATACATGCACCCGTTATATAGGAAGCCTCATCGCTGCATAAAAAGCATATTACACCCGCAATATCCGCCGGTTCGGCAATTCTTGACAGCGGCACTCTTTCCGGAAGAAAATGAGTAAAGTTCTTAGCCATGTCAGTATTTACATATGCCGGTGAAACCGAGTTAACATTGATATTATATGGGGCTCCTTGCTTGGCAAAAGCCATAGTCAAGCTCAATACTCCCCCTTTTGATGCCACATAATCCATACCCGAAGCCTCTCCACCAATTTGAGCTGCCAGAGACGTAAGATTTACAATTTTGCCTGTCTTTTTAGGTGCCATGATTTTCATTGCTTCCCTACAGCAGAAAAAAGTTCCTCTAAGATTGATATTCATAGTTCTATCCCAATCTTCGGAGGTAATCTGCCAATACGGCACGGTAGGACATATAGCGGCACAGTTTACCAGAATATCTACCGTACCGAATTTATCCACCACATCTTTGAACATATTTATTACATTATTTTCATTTATAACATCCAAAGTATATGCCAAGGTGCTGCAGCCATATGCAGAAGATAGTCCTTCAGCCGTTTCCTGCGCCTTGTCATCCAGGATATCGGCTATTATTACCGCTTTAGCATTCTTTTTTGCAAATCCCGCCGCGACACTAGCACCGACTCCTTTTGCGGCACCTGTTATGACAACAACTTTTCCGGTAAAATCCATAAATTTCTCTCCTGTCTGTTCATCCAGCAAACCACAAACTATAAGTACAATACTATTTTTTATGCATCTCAATGACGACTTTTATTTGAGAGTGGGGATCAGTGTGCAGTAGTTCGAATGCTTTTGCTGCCTGATCCATAGGAAACTTTCCGGTAATCAGCTTTCTTTGGTTAAGTCTTCCTTCCTTCATAAGCTGAATTACCGGCTCGAAATCACCGGCCGCGTTCCTCGACCCCAATATGGAAAGCTCCTTCCTTGTTATTAACAATCCGTTAAACTCTACGGTGCTTCCGGTTATTCCTGCGATTACTATCACTCCGCCGGCAGCGACATAGTTTATTGTATCGCTTATAACCTTTGCATTGCCTGTAGCTTCAAAAACCGTACCGGCCCCGTCTCCTCCGGTCAGTTCAAGTACCTTTTCAAGAGCATTCTCTGTACGGGCATTAATGGTATGATCTGCGCCGATACTTATTGCTTTTTCAAGCCTTTTATCCGATATGTCCACCGCTATTACACTGATTCCTTTGGATTTTAAGACGTCTATAATGGTAAGGCCGATGGTTCCCGTTCCAAATACCAGAGCCGTGTCCCCTGACTGTATCTGTGATCTTTTAACAACGTGGTATCCTATTGAATAGGGTTCGACGAGAACTGCATCATCAATACTCAATTCGGGCGGAATCTTATGAAGGTTCTTTATCGGATAAACAATGTATTCTGCAAATGCACCCTGGGTCTGAGCTCCGATTACTTTCATATTTATACAGCAGTTAATTTTACCATGTCTGCAGGCATAGCAGGTGCCACAAGGCAGAAGTATTTCGGCAGTAATTATGTCGCCGGGTTTTAGATCACTCTCTCCCATGACCTTAACAACTTCCCCTACCATCTCATGGCCATAAATTTGGGGATAGTTGCAATAGGGTGAAGTACCGTCATAATAGTGTACTTCGCCTCCGCAAATGCCTGCCTGGATGACTTTTACCAATGCCTGCCCCTCTTTGGGTTCCGGCATTGGGATTTCCTCCACTTGAACATTAAAAGGACCTTTCATTACTATAGCTTTTATGGTATATACCCCCCTAATACATTTTTAATAGACTGTTTTCAGTCGACTATAATATAAGCGACTAAATAATATAATCGACCAGCTTTTTCTTAAATCATTTTATATGTATTTGGTGACCACTGTAGTTCCCCTTTACATTCTTATTAAGGTACTTGGCCGCAGCAATCATTTCCGATGGATCAACACCCGTATCATAACCCATTTTGTCCAGCATATATATTAAATCTTCACTTGAGGTATTGCCTGTAGCACCGGGCGCGAAAGGGCACCCGCCAAGTCCGCCAAGAGTGGATTGAAAAGCATCTATGCCTGACTCAATAGCTGCCAGTGTATTGACTACACCCATATTTCTCGTGTCATGGATGTGAATAATAAACTCGGCATGAGGAAAACTCTTCTTCAAATCCATAACATAAGCTCTTACCTGATTGGGTATTGCTATGCCATTTGTATCGCACAAGCATATCTTTTGTATTCCCATATTAACAGCACGTCCCACGAAATCTTCAACCATAGCATATGTGATTTCGGAATTGAAGGGACATCCAAAAACAGTTGCTGCGTCCAGCACTATACTTACATCGGGAAAATCTTCAACCGCTTTTTTAAGCTGATTAAATGATTCTTCAATGCTTCGGTTGACATTTGCTTTATTGTGCAGTTCACTTACCGAAATAACGAAGTTTACTTCTTTCACACCCATTCCGGCTGCTATCTCAACTCCCCTGTAATTTGGAGTCAGAGCTGAAAAACAAACATCTTTATATCTGTTTTGGCAAGCTTCCATAACCTTTATGGAATCACTCATCTGCGGTATGGCTTTTGGGCTGACAAAGGATGTGGCCTGAATCTTCTTTACGCCTGCCGAAACTATTTTATCGATTATTTCAAGCTTTAACTCAGTGGGGATAAAATCTTTTATGTTCTGGAATCCGTCCCTCGGGCCTATTTCAATAAAACCTATATACTTTTTCATACATACTCCATTTCATTACAATACAACATTATCCAATAAATCGCCATATATTTCGGCATCGGTTGCAGGCTTTTTGTCAATAGGCTCAGCAATAAGCGTGTAGTTTAAATAATGCTTTTGCGTGATATTTTCCGATGCTATATTGCCGCCCCATGTGCCGCAACCAAGGGAGAACGTTCGTGAAAGGCCGTTTGACCAATCCCCTGAAGTGGCCTTACCATGAGGCTGTCTGACAATAACCTTGGTTGTATAGGTTTTTAACGCGAACCTTTCAATATGCTCCCAATTGTTTGAGTGTATGCCGCAGGAATGCCCGAGTCCCGAATAATGTTGAATTGAGTTAACCAAATCTATGGCATCATCAAATTCCTTATATTTATAAACTGTAAGCACAA
This sequence comes from Acetivibrionales bacterium, assembly GCA_050945655.1. GTDB lineage: Bacteria > Bacillota > Clostridia > DSM-8532 > DSM-8532 > DTU059. Next base: position 10,274 of record JBMNTI010000018.1, read on the forward strand.
GTGAAAGTTTTTCTCCTGAGAAGGGATAGTCCGAACCGGTTCCTTTTTCCTCCACCATAATGAATTTTGTGTTTTCAGGAATATGTATCCCTGCAATATCAGCAATTGTTCGGACAGGTTTTGCTACAATTTCTCTGTTCAGATGTCCATCTACCCATATAGCTTTTTGCAGCTTAGACTTCTCATCCTGGTTCGCAAGGTATGCGCCTTCGTTTATCAAGGCTTCAATCATTTCATTATATATACTTTCATGTATTACGATTGAGTTTTCTGCCGAACAACCCGACGCATTATCGCCTGTTTTGCCTATTCTTATTTTCTCGGCGGTTTTGGCTATATCGGCTGTTTCGTCAATAACAATTACTGCGTTGCCTGCACCTACCCCGTAAGCCGGCTTGCCTGAGCTATACGCCGACTTAACCATTGCCCCGCTTCCGGTAGCCATTGTAAGGTCACATTGAGCCATCAATTCCTTTGCATTTGCAACCGAAGGGTTCTCCAGTATCAGGAATAAATCTTCAGGTGCTCCGTTCTTTTTAAGAATATCTTTCATTATATTTACTACACGAGTCGTACACCCCGCAGACTTCGGATGAGGTGAAAAAATGACGGCATTTCTTCCCCTTAATCCTAATATTCCTTTAAACAGTGGTGTAGCTTCAGGATTCGTACTTGGCACTAAGGCAGCGATTACACCTATGGGCTTGGCAATCTTTGTAAGACCTGCCTCAGGTATTCTCTCAATAATACCTACTGTCTTCACAGATTTGATCTGTTCAAATATGGCAGGCATTTTAAGTGTTAATTTATTTATCTTAGATTCAACATTGCCCATTTCGGTCTCTTTAACCGCCAATTCGGCGATCTCTTCAGCTAAAGCCGGCCTGGATAAAGTATAGATCATAGCCGCAGCCAGTTCATCAACTCTTCTCTGGCTGTATCCTTCCACTATTTTTTGTGCCTTTCTGGCCTTTTCGACTAAAGCCTTTATTTCACCAACATCTCGAACCGTATTGCTAGCCATAAAAAAACCTCCGATTATCTAGTTATGCTTATTATTTAAGTTCTTTTGGCTCAGGCAGACAGCCTTTGCACATACCGCCGTCAACGAATAACGTCTGTCCCGTTATTCCGCTTGATTCTTCTGAAGCAAGAAAACAGACAACACTTGCAATTTCCTTCGGGAACAAAAGGCGTTTATTGGGCAGAACACTTATTAGTTCCGGCAGATTTACCAGTCCGTCCCGTATACCTGTCTGAAGCATATCCGTATCAATAAATCCAGGGGCAACTGCGTTCACACGCAGGCCAAACCTTGCCAATTCAACGCCTAGAGTTCCCACCAGCGAATTTATACCCCCCTTTGAGATACAATACAAGGAGCGCTTTGAAGTGTATCTTTCTGAGTATTCGGAAGAGATGCATATTATTGAGCCGGAGCCCTGTGGAATCATTATCCGTGCTGCCGATTGGCATGCAAAATATACCGCTTTGAGATTGACTCCCAGCATTGCATCCCAGTCTTCTTCAGTAAAATCTACGAGCCATTTGCGAATCTGTATGCCTGCATTGTTAACAAGGATATCTAATCTGCCATATTTTTTAACAGTATAATTGACCATTCGTTCAGTATCTTCAGTTTTCCTCAGGTCAACCACAATACTGTCAGCCTTATAGCCTTTTGAACAGAATTCATTAACGGTATTTCCCAATAACTCCTTCTCTATGTCCGCCAATACTACCGTTACGTCTTCCCGCAGCAGTCTCTCTGCAATTTTTTTGCCCAATCCGCGTGCTCCGCCTGTAACTATGGCAATTTTCCCTTTAAGTCCTTTCATCATTCAACCACCCTAATACACCCATCAATAATCAGAGACACAGACGATAGATGTCTTCCATCTCTTTTTGCTTTATGTCAATATAGCTGGGTAAGCCTGTATATCCGGCTGTGCGGAAACAATTCTCAGCCAAAAGTTTAACCTTGTCCTCGCCAAACCCTAGTTCCTGCAACCGTGTAGGCAAACCAATAGATTTAATAAATTCCTCCGTTTTGGAAATGCCTTCAAGAATAGTTTTTTCAGGGTTTGCAAAATCCATGTCGCAATTCCATATCCGCACGGCATACTGAGTTAATCGGGGAATATTATAGCGATATATATACTTGATATACCCAGGCCATATAACAGCGAGGCTGGCACCATGTGTAATTTTGTCATTCATGCTGCTAAGTTCATGTGATAATCTGTGCGCACACATAAAAAACTTACGCCCGCTGCTCATTAATCCGCTATGGGAAATCATTCCTCCCCACATAAGCGTCGCTCTTGCCTCGTAGTTTTTGGGGTCTTTCAATACTTCCTTTCCTGCTGATATTACAGATTTAATAAGCCCCTCCGACATACGGTCCAACAGTTCGTTTTCACCATTTAGTGAAAGGTAACGCTCTGCAGTATGCATAATAATATCAAAAATGCCTGCGGCAGTTTGATAAGGGGGAAGTGTATAGGTAAGCTCAGGGTTTAGAATTGAGAATCTTGGTTTTATCAATTCGGAACCCACACCTCTCTTCATACCGCTTTCTTCATCGTTAAGAACGGAATGCTCACTGACTTCACTTCCGGATGCGGCGATGGTCAAAATAACACCAACAGGCAGGGCAGATTTTATTGGGCTTTTTTTCATAACAAGGTCCCATGGATCCGCATCCGAGCCTACCGACAAAGCTGCAGCCTTGGCCGAATCTATGACACTTCCTCCGCCGACGGCCAGTATGAAATCAACTTTCTCGGCTTTAATAAAATCAATCGTTTTACGGCAGAAACTTACAGTCGGATTAGGCTGAACACCGCCCATTTCCACATAGTCAATGCCCGACCCTTTCAGGATATCTGCTATCTGGTCATGCAAGCCACTTTGAAAAATGCTTTTGCCTCCATAATAGAATAGAACCTTTTTGGCGCCCTGCTCTTTTAATATTTCTCCTACCTTCTCATGAGCGCCCTTTCCAAAATAGAATCTGGTAGGAATATGAAATATAAAATTATCAAACATAGCCAAGCCTCTCCTACTTATATAAATCTTTTTTTTTTAACACATCTAAAGAAGCCTCCACAATATCCTCAGGAGCAATGTGGAACTTTTTGAATAAGTATTCCTGTGTTCCGATTTCACTGAAATGGTCCTTAATGCCGATCCTTTTAAAAGGAACACTCGCGTCATTTTCACATAAAACTTCTGCCACTGCGCTTCCAAGACCGTTTAAATAATTGTTGTTTTCTGCCGTTACTATTGCACCGGTTTCCCTGGCGGCCTTTAATATGGCTTCTTCATCTATGGGCTTGATTGTGTGCATATTAACAACCCGTGCATTAATGCCCTTGCCTCTTAAAGTCTCTGCGGCAACCAATGAATTCCATACCATAAGTCCCGAAGCAATAATTGTCAGATCCTTTCCTTCCTGCAGAGTATCGGCCTTTCCTAATACAAATTCATAATCCGTGTCGCTATAAACAATATGGGGATTACGCCTGTAAAGCCGCATATATACCGGACCGTCCGTATTGACCATAACCTTGACGGCCTTTTTAAGCTGCAGGTTGTCACATGGCTCTATCACCTTCATTGTAGGCAATGTCCGCATAAGCGCCACATCCTCGAAGGCGGTATGTGTGCCGCCGTTTCTCTCCGCGGCTATTCCAGGATCGGTCCCTACAAATTTAACATTCAGTCCCGCATAGCAGACTGATATGCAAATCTGGTCATATGTCCTCCTTGACATAAAAGCTGCAAAAGTATCACAAACCGGTACCTTTCCGAAGGTCGACAAGCCTGCCGCAACTCCGACCATGTTTGCTTCGGCTACGCCCACATTTATCAGCCGGTCAGGATATTTTCCCATAATGGGTTTTGTCCCGCTTGCACTCATTAAATCAGCTTCCAAAACCACAAGCTGGGGATTCTCTTGCATAAGTTCCATCAAAGTTTCACAATATGTATCCTTCATTGCTTTTTTATCCAGCATTTTTCCACCCCGCTATTAAAGATTATCAATAACCTTTTTATACAAATCATCGTCTACATTGAAAAAGTGACAATTTTCCTTTCCTTCATACCCCTCTACCCCTTTAGCCTTGACAGTATCAAGAACAATCAGGTGGGGTTTTTCCTTTACCGTCTTGGATTGGTTTATTGCATTTAGAATATCAGCCATATTATGCCCGTCTTTTACAACTTGCACGTCCCATCCGAAAGCTTCCCATTTTGAGCTGTTGGGTCTTACCTTTACTATATTGTCAACAAAACCGTCCACCTGAAGTTTATTATTGTCAATAAATACGGTAAGATTGTCAAGCTTTCTCTGAGGTGCGAGCAATGCGGCTTCCCATACTTCTCCTTCCTGACACTCGCCATCGCCGACTATTGCATAAATATTGATATCTTTCTTATCCATTTTAGCTGCTATTGCCATGCCTACCGCAGCCGATATCCCCTGGCCGAGAGATCCGGTCGTCATATCTATCCCGGGTACCTTTTGCATGTCACAATGGCTCGGAAGTGAGGTCCCATTGGCGTTTAAAGTTTTCAAGAGCTCTTTTTCAAAATAACCTCTCATTGCAAGTAGCGAATAAACTGCCGGCGCAGCATGGCCTTTGGAAACAACAAGTCTGTCGCGATCTTCCCATGCCGGGTTATTAGGATCGATCCTCATAACCTCATAGTATAATACCGTGAGGAGTTCTATAATCGACATAGCTCCGCCCACATGCCCGCAGCCATAAGCATTGATTGCCGTTAATGTGCATATTCTCGCTTCTTGAGCTTTTTCCTTAAGAAACTGAAATTTATCCAGACTCATATACCCTCCTAATTCATGTATTTATTTTAGATGTACAATTTATAATCATATATGCAATTGCATGTTATTTACCTATAAAAACTTCTATTAATTCCCGCCAAGATATGCTTTTTTTACTTCATCATTATCCAGAAGCCGTTCACATGTATCATCAAGGACAATTTCTCCGGTCTGCAGAACATAGCCTCTTGATGCCGTGTTCAAGGCTATCTTGGAATTCTGTTCAACAAACAGAATAGTTGTACCTTCTTTATTTATTCTCTTTATAGCTTCAAATATCTCGCGGACTATGATTGGAGCCAGACCAAGGGACGGTTCATCCAGCAGAATCATTTTTGGTTTGCTTATAAGAGCACGTCCAATTGCCAGCATCTGCTGCTCACCGCCCGACAGATTAACTCCTAAAGAAGTCTTTCGTTCCAGTAAGCGCGGAAAGAGCTTGTAAATTTCTTTAAGATCTTCCCTGATATTTTTTGTATCCTTCCTTAAGTATGCACCTGTCATAAGATTTTCTTCTACCGTAAGCTTTGAGAATACATGTCTGCCTTCAAGAACTTGCATAAGGCCTAAAGCTGCAATTTTGTGTCCCGGCATTTTTTGTATCGGTGTTCCTTTGAATATTATTTCACCCTGCATGCCTCTGGGTTTAGTGAGCCCGGATATTGTCCGAAGGGTAGTTGTCTTTCCGGCTCCGTTGGAACCGATTAGTGTGACCATTTCACCTTCATTAACATAAAAGCTTATACCCTTGACGGCCTTGATGTTTCCATAGGAGTAATGAAAATTATTTACTTCAAGTATTGGTGCCATATTACTCACCCCCTAAATAAGCCTTTATAACATCAGGGTTGTTTTGTATTTCAGCCGGAGTACCCTGAGCTAAAAGATTGCCGTTATCCAAAACATAGATGTAATCCGTTACGTCCATTACCAGACGCATATCATGTTCAATAAGAAATATGGTAACTCCCCTGTCAATTATTTTTTTGAGCAATAAATCAAGCTCCATTTTTTCTGCAGTATTCATACCGGCGGCAGGTTCATCGAGCAAGAGTAGTTTCGGATTGCTCGCAAGAGCACGGGCTATTTCAAGCAACCGCTGCTCTCCGTATGATAATGTGCTTGATTGCTGCATTGCCTTACTTCTCAAACCAACAAAATCCAGCAAACTGTATGCATAATCAAGCGCTTTTTCCTCTTCTTTGCGCTGTGTTTTTGTATGGATTAAAGATTCCCAGAAATTACTCTTTAGCCGACAATGCATGCCGGTTATTACATTTTCAATAACACTCATTTTCCAGAAAAGGTTAATAATCTGATAAGTCCGTGAAATACCCGCTTCACAAATCATAAATCCCCGTTTGCCTTCCAAATGATTGCCCTCGAAAACAATGGTACCTTCGTCGGGAACATAAACACCGCTTATGCAATTGAAAAATGTTGTTTTACCAGCTCCGTTCGGACCAATCAAACCAGTTATTTTATGTTTTTTTATTTCAATACTGACATTATTCACAGCCGTGATTCCGCCAAATCTGATAGTTATATTCTCAGCTTGAAGCATTCTTTTCCCCTCCCATGGTGCGTTTAATCGATCCTTTTATCAATCCGTAAATATCCTTTATTCCTCCATATATTCCTCCCGGGAGTGCAACTATAACCAGTAATAAAAGCGCACCATATATTATCATCTGGTAATCCTGAAGAGAACGGAGCGCTTCAGTCAGTAGCAACAGGGATAATACCCCCAGCGCCGGACCTAAAAGTGATGTTGTTCCACCAAATAACAGCATCGTTACAAAAAGAACCGATTGCTTTTGGATAAAGGTATCCGGGCTTATATAACCAATCAAATGTGCATACATACTGCCTGCAAAAGCAGTATAGAACGCGCTTATTGTAAAAGCTATCACCTTATATTTTCGTACGTTAATACCCATCCCGTCGGCTGCATGAGTATTCTCACGAATAGCTATAAATGCGCGGCCTACTCTTGAATTCACAATTCCGTGCTTTGCCAGCAGAAATAGCGCCAGACAAATCAAACCAAAGAAGTAAAAGCTAAAGCTGGATTTTAGCTCTAATCCAAAAATATTTATTCTACTGGTAAATAGTCCGTTAAAATTTCCTGTAAAATTGTTAGGCGAATGTGATATAAGTTGATATACAATTTCTCCGAAGGCTATCGTTGCAAGGGATAAGAAGTGAAAAACAAGTCTTGATGCCGGAAATGCTATCAGTGCGCCAATTAATGCTCCTATTACCGAGGCAATTATCATTGTAAAAACGACAGGGATGCCAAGCTTATTATGCAGCAGCGCCGATCCATAAGCGCCAATTGCATAAAAGGCAGCATGTCCCATCGATATCTGACCACAATACCCGAAGACTACATCCATCCCGTTTACCGCAATAAGATACAACTCAAAAAAACAGCCTATGAGAATCGCGTATTCAAAACCAATTGAAACCATTAAAAATGGAAATATTAATGAACCTAAAATTACTATCATCAGACCTTTTTGTTTATTACTTAAAGAAGGCATAATTTTTCCTCCGTATTACCAAATTGTTTGTCACTATACATCCTGGATGGCTTTCTCATTTAGAAGACCGGTTGGCCTGACAAAGAGGAACAATATTAAAAGAATATAAGCAATCAGATTTTTATACATGGAGGATATATACCCGCTCGTAAAAATCTCAAGTATACCTAAAATTACTCCTCCTATCATAGCTCCATACATATTGCCGTACCCGCCAATAACTGCTCCTGAAAATCCCTTTCTGCCGATGGTGGCGCCTAATGCGGAATATACTCCGTACATCGGTCCTATGAGCATACCGGCGATAGCCGCAAGAGCCGCAGATACTGCCCATGTAATTCCGGTTGTCATCGAAACGTTGATACCGCATGCTTCTGCAGCCATCCCATCCATTGATGAAGCTCTCATGGCAGTGCCAAGTTTTGTTTTTGTCATAAATAAGTGAAGCAGAACCATACAAACTATCGAAAGAACAACACACAAAAGTACTTCCGGTTGAACAAACACTCCAAATATCGGTATTGTAGTAACAGAAAAAACTGATGGAAAATAGAAGGTTATAGCCCCCCATACAATCTGGGATCCATTTTGGACAATAAATGAAATCGCTATCGTAGCCAGTACCACATATATTGGTAAGACATTTTTATTCAGAAGCTTACGAATTACACCTTTTTCAATTAAAACACCAAACATAAATGCTATAGCAATAGTAAGCAGCAGTGATAGCCAATAAGGCAGTTTTAAAAATGAGAAAAAAGTCAGACCCAGGAAAGCGCCTAATGTCATTATATCTCCCTGTATGAAGCTCATTAAACCCGATGCTTTATAGATCAGGCTGTATCCTAAAGCAATCAGACCATATACGCAGCCAAGCATTATTCCTGAGATTGAAAGTATTAACAGCTTCGTCATAATTTTATTTCTCCTGTAAAATATTTTTACATTTTCTTTTTACCCAACTAAATTCTTTTATATATACTTACTCCATCTACCGGGTCTATTTTTAAATTCAGCCTGGATATATTAGCTTTGCTCTGCCCTGTGTATCAAGCAGAGCAAAGCTAAATTTGATTATTGGTCTTTGTAATTTGACGTGCGATTTTTATTGAGATTCATGCAATCAATCAATTGAACTCCACAATTAGAATTGTCTTCCCGTAGCTTTCTTATATTCATCATAGCCTCCGCCATTAAGCCATGTGTCGAACAGTTGGTTCTTACCGTTGATAAGTATAAAGGAGTTAAATGTCTGATAGCCTTCATGGGATGATGTGAAATCTAGTGTTCCTCCTAACCCTTCATATGAAAGCTTATCTACTGCAGCGCTTAAGGAATCGGAATCATTAGTCCCGGCTATTTTTGATGCCTCGTAGAGTGTCATGACCGCATCCCAGCCGCGATATGCCCAGTCGGATTCGGGCAGCTTGCCATACTCTTCCTGATATATCTTAAGGAACTCTTTCATAATGGGAATATCGCAGTCGTCGATGTTTTTGTATGTCACGTAAGGATTTGCAAATGCAAAGTAGTTACAAGCATCTACTCCTGCAACATCCATCTGTGATACCGTCATGGATTCTTTTCCGAGTATTATGCCATTATAGCCAAATTGCCTTAGCTGTTTTGTGGTCAAACCCTGGAAGTCTCCTACAACGCTAAGATATACAACCTGAGGATTTGAAGCTATAATATTTGTAATCTGAGCTGAGAAATCGGTGTCACCGGTGTCGAATGTTTCTGCAGCGACAATTTTTACACCACCATCTTCACATGCCTTTTTAAACAGGTTGTACATACTGATAGCAGTTTCATCCTGGCTGTATAGAACGGCAGCATTGGTAAATCCAAATTTCTTAATCATATCAAATGTCATAGGCATAGTGTAGTCATTATTCATTGCGGCACGATAGAGATATGTCCACTCGGGCTTTACAACTGCCGATGCCGTACCCATAGCAAAGGTTATAGTTTTCGCGTCCATAAGTGTTTGCGCAGATGCCAGAATCTCACTGGACATAGGAGTTGTAAGGCAAGCATCTACTTTATCTACTTGTACCAGTTTTGTTGTAATCTTAGCCGCTTCTTCAGTGGAAGATGTTGTGTCATAGACTACGTGTTCAATTTTAGCTCCGTTCAGGCCACCCTGTTCATTGACAATTTTTATAGCCAGTTCAGCTGCATTACGCAGATCCTGACCATATGTTGCGTTGGCACCTGAAAGCGGCAAATACTGTCCGAGTTTAAAAGTCTTTCCGTCCGTAGGAGTGGATGATCCTGCAGAAGCAGGTGCAGAAGTTGAAGGTGACGGCGTGCCTCCGCTTGGAGTATTGCTTCCACAAGCCACCATTGATACCATTACAGCAACTAAACAGAGACAAGCAACGATTTTTTTAAACTTCTTCATTATTTTCCTCCTTAATCTGTTCAGATTTGTTAACAACCGACTTTCGCACGTCTTTCGATTTTCGGATGTATACTAAACCGGTTATTATCCGGTTTAATAGCTTGACTACTTGATTAAGTCCTTTATTTTGTCATAGCCTGAATCTCCGATTTTATAAACCGGTACGTCGACAGGATTATGCTTAAGTAAACTCATAGAGATTTGAGCAAATGCAATAACATCTACTTCCCTGGCGAGTTTATAAAGGGCTTCACATACCATTTCATCATGCTTTTCCCTGTTTCCTGCACAAAGCACGTCAAAAGCTCCGTCTACGACAACATCAACAATCTCTATTTTCTTATTTATTTCTTTTGCTCTCCTGTTAATAAGAAAATCAATGGCACCGGGACTTGTGGGAATCGTTCCCATAACGCCTATTTTTGTCCCGTTTTCTACAGCCATCTCCGCAACCGGCTCGGCAATATTAATGACAGGAATTCCGACCCGTTCTTTTATGTATAATGTGCCCTCAATAACGGATGTGCAGGTTACCAATACTCCGCCGGCGCCTGACAACTCAGCCGCTTTGGCATAATTCAGCATACGATTGCAAACATTTGGCGTGACTGATCCTACTTCCCTTGTTTCCGGCAATAGGCTGTCATCAAGAATATTGTAAACCTTAATATCCGGATTCCTTTCCAGGAAAGGCTTGCCAAACGGGTCAATAATCAGCTCGTAAGCATTATAGACCGTATTAATCGTATAGATTACTTTTTCTTTCATGTGGCTATCCTCCTTATGAATCGCTATTTTGTTATTTTATTACTTGCAAGTAATTCTGCTTGTTCTGCTATTTTAACAGCAGTAACGCCGTTTTTTTCTAGCAGGTTATAGTAGGGGCCTGACTCTCCAAATTGATCTTGTACTCCCATACGGACAACCTTTCCCTTTCCGTACGATGCGACAACTTCACTGACGGCGCTGCCGACACCGTTTATTACATTATGATCCTCCACAGTTACAATTGCGCCGGTATCGTCAATTGCGGCAATTACAGCGTCTGCATCTATAGGTTTAATTGTATGAAAGTCCAACAAACGGGCAGATATCCCGCGTTTTTCCAATATCTCACAAGCTTCCACTGCAAGGCTCATAATTGCGCCTGTAGCAATAACAGCCACATCTTTGCCCTCGCGCAGGAGCTTTGCCTTGCCTATTTCAAATTTTTCTCCGTCATTATATATGAAAGGAATCGGGTCTCTTGTAAAACGAATATAAACCGGACCATCAATTTCGGAAGCCGCTCTGATGAGTTTACGCGCAGAATAGTAGTCACAAGGAGCCATTACCGTCATGTTTGGCAATGTTCGCATAATGCCGTAATCCTCTATAGCCTGATGGGAAGCACCGTCATTTCCCGGAGTCAATCCGCCGTGGGAACATGCAATTTTAACATTCAAGTTTGGGTAGCAGATTTCCTGTCTGATTTGTTCACACATTCTCATACTGCCAAAAACAGCATATGTACTAATAAACGGTATTTTCCCGCAAGTAGCAAGACCCGCTCCAATTCCTGCGGCACACTGTTCTGCTATCCCGACGTTTAAATGCTGCTCAGGTAGCAGGGATGAAAACTCCTGTGTTTTACATGACTTGCTGATATCACAATCTATAACATAAATATTTTTGTTCTCTTTTCCCAAAACGACTATTTCGTCACCAAAAGCGTCTCTTAATGCTTTCATTGCAGCCCCTCCTCAATTTCTTTCAAAGCCGTGTTATACTCCTGTTCATTAGGTGCCAAACCGTGCCATTTAACGACATTCTCCATAAAGGATACGCCTTTACCTTTTACGGTCTTAGCAACAACAACATGTGGCTTTCCTTTTTCTCCCCGGCGTATCGTATCCAGGACATCTACTATTTGAGCCATATCATGACCGTCAATAGCATATGTTCGGCAGCCGAAAGCCTCAAATTTTTTATAAAGATCCTGGGTGGGCATAATTTCCTCACATGTTCCATCATTCTGCAAACCGTTGTTATCCGCAAATACTATCAGATTATCTAACCCGTACTTAACCGCAACCTGTATTGATTCCCATACTTGTCCCTCGTTTGTTTCGCCGTCTCCGACAAGACAGAATACCCTGCCTGTATTTTTATCACGCTTATTTGCAATAGCCATGCCTACGGCGCATGATATACCCTGCCCCAGTGAGCCAGTTGAAATATCAACTCCCGGAGTGCGTTTCATATCCGGATGTCCTTGCAAAATCGAGCCAAATTTACGCAGATTATCAATCTCCTCTTTTGGGAAAAAGCCGCGCAGGGCAAGACAAGTATATAAAACAGGACATACATGTCCTTTTGAAAGAACAAACCTATCCCGCTGTTCCCACTTTGGATTCCGGGGGTCTACCTTTAATTCATCAAAATATAATGCCGCCATTATATCGGCTGATGACAGCGATCCACCCGGATGTCCTGACTGTGCTTTATAAATCATAGTCAGCAATGTTTTGCGAATTTCTTTTGCATGGCCTTGCAGCATTTTGATTTTTTCTTCTCTTAACATTTGCATTACTACTCCTTCATATAATGATTATCAAAACTGATAAACAACCGATTTAATCTATTACGAAGCCATCTTTTTACAGGCAAAATATATACGACATCCTACCTTTAAATGTCTGTTTAAAGGGTTCTTTTTTATCAACTGTCTATGAAATATTATCCTTATTAGCTATAACTCCTTATTATTTTTATTAGTTATGTTAAATTGGAACAATAGATTATTACATATGCCTTAAAAAATCCGGCCGGCAAACAACTTCAACAATTGCAGAAAAATAAGATCATACCGTATTGTTTAAAATCTGGATTCAAACCATCCTTGTTTTTCTACTAAAAATATTAGTTTTTATTTAAAACATAGGATGTCGTACAATTAAAATTATACATAAAAAAAGTGTTTTTTGTCAAGTAATTTTTATAAATTTTAGACAAAATTTCTGATAATATAACACTGGCGATTATGGGAGATAAATGCATCGTGCCAGTACATTTACATGTTCGATTTTTTTTCATTTACCCCTCTGCGTATATTCTTTCTCCAGCTTGAAAGTGTGTTTAATACAACTTCCGGCACACGACTTTCATCTCTGCTCTTCAAACAGTCTACCATTTGCTGATGGTACTCATCTGCCTTGGCGAACATCTCTTCGCTACGAATATTATACTCAATCGACTTTTCAAACAGTTGATAAATATTCTTAAAAATACGTATGATAAACGGATTACGGGTACATTCGGCAAGATACATATGGAATTCATAATCCATTTTGGCTGCTCTGCTTAAGTCTCCGGATTTAAAATAATAGCCCATCTGCTGTATATAGTTTTCAAGTTTTTCTATATCGTTTTGTGTACATTTCCGTACTGCCATAACGAGGACATCCTCGTCAAGCATCTGGCGAAGTTCAATTATATCTTCTACATTACTTGCTTCCAGCATTATCCCATAGATAATAGGGTCGAAAATATTTTCCTTAATACTGGAACAGATGTAAGTGCCGTTACCTCTCTTTATTTCAACCAATCCCAGGGCTGACAGAACCTTCATTGCTTCACGAAGGGAATTTCGGCTTACTTGAAGCAATTCCATCAGTTCGGTCTCAGTAGGCAACTTGCTCCCAAGTTTAAATTTCCCTTCTGAAATTGCTCCAATGATTCTTTGGATTACTTTATCAACGACCGTTGCGTTGTCAATTGGTTCCATCATATTAAAAGAAAAAAAATCATTAGCCATTCAAACAACCTCTTGTTATTTTTATTAAATTACTTATACCAAATCTATAGTAATTATACCCTTTATGTCGGATAATGGGTATATGTTTAATGGCTTTTATACTCCAATTTTATTTCTCCGAATCTGCTCGAGTTCGGTAAAATTATGATAACATATATGATTTTTCAATGGTAATATACGCTCATGTATTGCATCTATTATCCATCCCGGCTGGGGATAAAATGAACCGGTAAGTTCGCTTGGCGGAGTAATCCAGTTATGCGCGCCGACAACAACCGGAGGAGCATCTAAATAATCAAAACACAATTCTGCAACGTTGGAAGCAATATTTCGCATAAAGGAGTTTCTTTCACATGCATCGCCGGTTATGACTATACGCCCTGTTTTTTTCACACTTTCAATAACCTTCTCATAGTTAAATGGCACAAGGCTTCGCGCATCTATTATCTCGACAGATAAATCATATTTTTCATATAGTATATCAGCCGCATCTATGGCTCTATAAAGAGTAGCTCCTATGGAAAGAATAGTAATATCATTACCTGCTCGTTTAACATCTGGTTCCCCGATAGGTATTTCATATTTCCCTTCAGGAACACCGCCTTTATGGAATTGTTCACCTGTATCATAAAGCTGCTGAGCTTCAAGAAAAATAACCGGATCGGTACCATTAAGAGCACTTTGCATAAGACCTTTTGCATCATACGGTGTAACAGGGAACACTACCTTAAGGCCGGGTATTGCCGCGCAAATTGCCGACAAATCCTGTGCATGCTGCGCACCGAAAGTGCTGCCGACACTCATGCGTATAACAACAGGCATTTTAAGTAATCCGGCGCTCATAGCCTGCCATTTGGGGAGCTGATTGATTATTTCGTCCCCGGAACGACCCATAAAGTCTATAAACATTACTTCGGTGGCAACTCTGCCTCCGGACATAGCATAACCTATCGCGGCCCCTACAATACCAGCCTCTGCAATTGGCGTATTAAAAAGCCTGTTATATGGAAATGCATCGGTAATTTCTCTGTAAACGCCAAAAGAACCGCCATAATCTCTAAGATCTTCACCGAATGATACAAAAGTAGGATCCTCGTAAAATTTGTCAATAATCGGTTCCATTACGGCATCACGCATATTAAATAAGCGTGGTTTTGCTATAGGTTTGCCATTCTCATCAAATGCATATCTGGATTTTCCGGCAATTTGCCTGATTCTGGGGCATTCTTCTTTTGGAAGCAGTATTTTAGGTTCACGGCTGGTATCCAGACTCTCAATTTGCTTATTTGAAAACATAAGATTTTCAATAAAATTGGCCTGGAATCCTTTAAGATCGATACGTGGTGAAATTTCCATATCGACCGCAAGCTTAAGGTTCCGTTTAATGTCGCCTCGAACAGTCTCTTTAATATAATCCAGTTCTTTCTCGGTGCATATATTTGCTTCAACCAGCTGCTTTCCGAAAGCATCTATTGAGTTTTCATTTTCCCAGGCTTTCACTTCTTCTTTGGTTCGACAACTGAATGGATCTGCAGGCGAATGGCCTGAAACTCTGTATGTAACGATATCAAGCAAAACAGGTCCTTCTCTTTTAGCAACAGGCATTTTCCGTTTGTATGCATCAATTACAGCAAGGGGATTATAGCCGTCAATACGCTCGGCATGCATCTGTGAAGTCATTATCCCTGAACCGATTCGTGCCATCATATTAGTGCCCATTGTCTCACCCATGGTTTGGCCTCCCATGGCATAAAAATTATCATTTATATTAAAAATAATAGGTACTCCACCGCCATCTTCACCCCAAAGGGTACGCACCTGATCCATTGAGGATATCATAAGTCCTTCCCAAACAGGGCCGCAGGACATTGCGCCATCTCCAAGATTGCAGACTATTATTCCCGGTTTTTTGTTGATTAGCTTATAAAGCGCGGCTCCCGGAGCAATGCTTCCGCTTCCGCCGACAATAGCATTATTCGGATAGATGCCAAACGGGATAAAAAACGCATGCATGGAACCTCCAAGTCCCTTATTCAGCCCGTTTGCTTTGCCAAATATCTCGCACATGGTTCCGTAAAGCAAGAAATCCCGTGCAACCTCTTTCACTGTTTTATTGCTATCCTTAATAACCGAATAAATATTTCCGTCAAAATAATTTTCAATTATATCCAGGAGTTTTTTATCATCCAGAATTTCTATTGAACGTAATCCTTTTGCCAGTATCTCACCATGACTCCTGTGGGATCCGAATATAAAATCATCCAATGTAAGATTAAAAGCTTCTCCCACATACATGGCTTCCTGTCCGATTCCAAGATGGCAAGGGCCAGGGTGGGTGTAGGTTATTCCCTGATAATTACTGGTAGTCTTAATGATGTGGAGCATACTCTCAAACTCATGTATGTAGCACATGTCACGGTAGATATTAATGAATTCGTTTTTTGTGAAGCTCTCCATTTCGTCTTTTACCGTCTTTTGATAAGTATTTACCGGTATGTCGCTAAATGTGATTTTATTCGGTTTTCTTACTTCTTCAGGTATGATTGGTAACGTCTTTGGCATAGTAGTCCCTCTCCTCTAATCTGAATCAATATTGAAAAACTGCTTCCCTGATAATTTCGCAAACGGTTGGATGCGGGAACACAATCTTTTTGATATCCTCAAGTGTCAGCTGAAGCTCAACAAAAGTTCCGCAGGCAACAATAAACTCGGACGAATAATTGCATAAAGCTTGAGCGCCGATAATTGTCCTTCGTTTTTTATCGATTATCAATTTGCATATTCCGTCGCCGCCCTCATTTTCTGCAATGTATCTGCCCGAAAAACGCATTGGTATTTTAACAACATCTATCTCCATACCTTTTTCCCTTGCCGTATACTCGGTCTCACCAACCGATGACAGCTCCGGATTGGTATACATAACTGCCGGGATAGTGTCATAACGCATAATGTCCCTTTTCCCAAGCATATTGTTAACAGCCACCTCGGCTTCGCGGTATGCCGTATGGGCCAGCATGGATTTGCCGTTTACATCACCGGCTGCGTACACTTCGGGAATATTCGTTTTCATATTTTTGTCGGTAACAATGGCACCGCGTTCTGTCAGAACTTGTATGGATTTCAGTCCGATACCCTCAATATTTGCTCTTCTTCCAACAGATATGAGTACTTTGTCAGCCGATACCGACTCACTATTGCCTTCCTTTTCAAATATAACCAAATTGGTTTTAATCTCTGTAACTTTGGCATTTAAATGGAATGTTATGCCTTTTTTCTCGTAGCTCTTTTTCAGAAGATTTACAAGATCAGGGTCATTTTCTCCTGCGATATGATCCAACATTTCAATCACCATTACTTCGGAACCCACGCTATTAAAGTATGAAGCCATCTCAAGTCCGATGACGCCACCGCCAATGACCACCAGCTTTTTGGGCGCTTCAGTCAGATCCAGGATCTCCCGGTTTGTCACAACAAAGCCGTTATCCATGCCTTCTTTAATGCCTGGAATAGGAGGTATTGCGGGCGAAGAGCCGGTTGCAACAAGAAGTCTTCTGCCAGTGTAAGTTTCACCGTTTGCAGTTACGGTAAAGCCCTCGGAATTCCTGCCGCTAATTACACCTTTACCCTCAACAAGGGTTACGTTATTTGACTTTAATGCAGCTTTAACGCCGCTGACCAATGTTTTAACCACTTTGTTTTTTCGGACCATCACGGCAGCATGATCTATTGCAAGACCGGTGGCGGTTACTCCGTACTTTTCACCCCGGACGGCATTATCATATATCTTGGCACTATATAACAACGTTTTTGTAGGTATACATCCTTCATTAAGACACACACCGCCTACAGTGCGCTGCTCAACGCAGAGCACACTCATACCTGAATGACCTGCACGTTCGCCGGCCAGGTAGCCGGCAGGGCCGCCGCCTAAAACTATTAAATCATAGGTCATTTGCAAATCCTCCTTAATAGACCAATAGAGATAAAATATTCTCCAACGAGTCTTTCAGTTCCGCCAGAAACCTTGACGCCGGTGCCCCGTCAATGGCACGGTGATCATAAGTTAAAGAAAGTCCCATGGCCGGATATGTCGTTAT
>JBMNTI010000019.1:0-26227 GCA_050945655.1 Acetivibrionales bacterium
ATGGAGAGGCATCCCTCTATAGGGCTAATGCTCACATTGCCATCACAAAAAACTCGTTTGTGTTAAATTTTCAAGGTACATATTGTACTTTGGTTTATTAGAAAACGTCTTTCGACACTCTAATCATCTAATGCTGATGCAATTTATTTAATGTGCAATTACGCTGAAACAGGCCCGATTTTACGGCAAATCAAAGATCTGGATATAAAATCGAAAGTTATAGTTGGTACTCCTTCATATAAAGTCGAGTCACTTACTCTGGCTGGAGATGCAGCAGATGATGCATTATTCGTAACATCATTCTCAGTTGACAGTACTAACCCAAGAACCGTAGAGTTCCGTAAGAAGATTAGAGAAAAATATGATGTTGAGATCGATAATTTCCTTGTACGTGCTTATGACTCCATGCTGGTACTAACCATGGGTATGGAAAATGCAAAAGGGGATTACTCTCCTGATAAAATACGTGAGGAAATTCTTAAACTACAAGATGTTCCCGGAACCAGCGGTACTTTCTCTTACATGCCTGACCGTAATACAACCAGAACATTTATGATTACTAAATCTAACGGCCAAGGTTCTTTTGAGTTTGTTGAAACTCCCGCATTAGATTAATTAAAACATCTTTTTGATAATTGTGCCATGAAGAAAAATGATTATGCACGTGGTTTATATCAGTATCATCCAAATAAGTGTGGTGCGTGAAACAAAAGAAGATATTTATGAGTTTGAACTGTTTTCCGGTAACTTGGGCACCCGTTCCAATACCATAATGGGTGCCCAAATAAAAAGACTATTTGGTTTATAGTCTATCTGTTTAGGAAAGGAACCAGACATTATGTTTTTGCAACAGCTTATAAATGGACTCACAGTCGGTAGTACCTATGCCTTGGTAGCAATTGGGTTTTCTATGGTTTTTGGTGTGCTGGAACTGACAAACTTAGCTCATAGTTCCGTTTTCATGCTAGGTGCATATGTAACGGCAGTAGGCTTGATACAAAAATTACCTTTTGGTATCGCAGTTATTGCTTCATTATTAGTCTGTGGATTGCTTGGAATAGCGATTGACAGAATTGCATTAATGCCTATGCGCAAGCGCGGCGCCAAAAGAAGTTCATACTTAACCGCTACCATCGGACTATCTACATTTATACAAAATCTGATTATATTGGTTTTCGGAAGTGAGTCCCTACCTTTTAAAGAAGTATTTAATCGCGGATTCATTCGTTTTCCATCTTTTACTATAAGCTATTTACAGATCGGTATTTACATACTGACTCTAATATTGATGATAGGTACGACATTAATGGTAAATCGCACTAAGATTGGTGCATCAATGCGGGCGGTGGCTCAAAATCCTGTTGCGGCAAAACTAATGGGGATTAACCTGGACAAGGTTATTACATTTACCTTTTTCTTCGGAAGTTCATTGGCTGCGGTAGCAGGAATTATGGTCGGGATGTATTACCGTAGTGTAGAAACATACTTTGGTGCGATTGTAGGTATGAAGACCATAGCGTCAGCTGTAATTGGCGGCATCGGCGTACTTCCCGGCGCTGTACTAGGTGGTTTTATGGTTGGTGTCGGAGAATCTTTGTTTGCAGGATATGTAAATGCCAGCTTTAAAGATGCTGTAGCATTTATTATGTTAATCGCAATCCTACTGATAAAACCGGTAGGGCTGCTGGGACGTAAAAAGCTTAATAAGATATGAGAGGTAAATGAAAGATATGAAAAGACACATCTTAAGTCTTTCTCACGAAGGGATAAACAAAACAAGCGTGAGGATACGACAATTACTTTTTTTAATTCTCATGTTATTTGTGTTTTTTTTCCCGGCATTTATAAAAAATCAGTATATTTTAAGAATGGGAATCTTAACAATTCTCTATGGCGGATTGGCACTTAGTCTTAATTTAGTCAGCGGCTTTCTTGGACAAGTATCATTGGGACATGCTGCATTTCTTGGCATAGGAGCTTATACTTCTGCGCTGCTAAGTTTACACTTTAAGTTGCCCTTCCTGGTGACTGCATCAGCTGCAGTGTTGATGTCAGCAATATTTGGTGTATTATTAGGTCTTCCGGCACTTAAGTTAAGCGGAAGTTATTTGGCTATCGTATCAATGGGATTTTGCGAGATTATTCGACTGGTTGAATTGAATTGGGGATCTCTAACACGTGGCCCCATGGGTCTTACAAATATACGCCGTCCGGTTATTTTAGGCATGGAGATTCGTTCTGGCGCGGGATTTTATTACCTTTGTATAATTTTAGTGGCAATCATTTGTTTTATTTCTACTACCTTATTGCGCTCATATGCCGGGAGAGCAATCAAATCTATTCGTGAAGATCCCGTCGCAGCTTCATTTATGGGGATCAATATCTTTGCCTGGAAAGTATTCGTGTTTTCACTTTCCGCAGGAATGGTCGGTTTATTAGGAGCATTTTATGCTCACTATGTGAGATTTATTGATCCTTCTGTTTTTAATTTTGACCAATCCACAAGTATATTATGTATGGTCATTGTTGGTGGGTCGGGAAGCATTGTCGGAAGCTTTCTGGGTTCCCTGCTTCTTTCCGTCGTGCCGGAGTTACTTCGTAATCTTTCCGGAGCGAGGATGCTGGTTTACGGTCTTGTTATGGCTGCAATGGTGGTCTTTCGTCCTCAGGGTATTTTGGGACAAAAAACCCTTGCTCAGCTTCTAGGTATGGAAAAGAAATATGCAAAGCCAGATAAAGAATAAATAACCCTATTTCAGGAAGAGGAAGAAAGATATGAATGAAAAAATTCTTGAAGTAAAGAATATAACGCAATGTTTTGGTGGACTTACTGCTGTTTGTGAAGTTAGCATGGAAGTTTATAAAAACCAGATTGTAGGGTTGATTGGTCCTAATGGTGCCGGAAAGACAACGGTCTTCAATGTTATAACTGGTCTTTACACTCCAACTTCAGGCAAAATCATTTTTAAGGGCAAAGATATTACGGGCGAACCTGTTCATAAAATAACCCGTTGTGGAATTGCGAGGACTTTCCAAAACATACGGTTATTCAACTCATTGAGTGTATTGGATAACGTGCGTATTGCAATGCACAGCAGAGTAGATTCGAATATTCTAAACGCTGTTTTTTGCTTACCACGTAATACCCGCTCAGAAAAGAAGATCACAGAGGAGTGTATGGAGTTATTGCACCTTATGAGTTTGGCATCTAAGGCAGACGATCCTGCGGGCAGTTTGCCCTACGGTTCTCAGCGGCGCCTTGAGATAATCCGCGCAATGGCAACCGGTGCTCGAATGCTTATGTTAGATGAGCCTGCTGCCGGGATGAATGAGAAAGAAACAGCAGAATTGATGGAGCTGATTCATAAGGTCAGAGACATGGATTATACCATTCTACTTATCGAACATGATATGAAAGTAGTAATGAATGTTTGTGAAAACATTTATGTGCAGAATTATGGCAAGTTGATTGCTAATGGTACACCAATGGAGATTCAAAACAATTCACTTGTAATTGAAGCTTATTTGGGAAAGGAGGTATTGGAAGATGCCGATCTTGGAGATTGTGGATCTTGTGGTTAATTACGGGAGTATTAAAGCCCTTAAAGGTATAAATTTTTCAGTTAACCAAGGTGAGGTTGTTACGCTTATTGGATCAAACGGTGCTGGGAAAAGTACAACGATGAATACAATAGCCAGCATTGTTCCGGCTAAGTCTGGAAAAATCATCTATAAAGGAACCAATATCTTGAACCGCCCTTCAGATTTTATTGTAAAAAGTGGTATTGTTCTATCTCCAGAGGGAAGACAAGTATTCCCACATATGACGGTATTTGAAAACCTTATGATTGGTGCAATTACCTGTAAAGATAGAAAGGTTGTAGAACAGAATAAAGAAAAGGTTTTTGAGCTTTTTCCGGTTTTAAAGGAAAGAATGAAGCAGTATGCAGGTACTCTTTCAGGGGGTGAGCAACAGTCATTAGCAGTAGGAAGAGCTTTGATGGGGAATCCCAGTTTGCTGATGTTAGATGAACCGTCTTTGGGTCTTGCACCACTCTTGATTCAAAGAATATTCGATATGATTGTGCGTATCAATCGTGATTTGGGGATTACAGTTCTCATCGTCGAGCAGAATGCACGAATGGCACTATCAATTTCACATAAAGCTTTTGTGCTGGAAACAGGCAAGATTATCCTGTCAGGTACGGGGGAGGAGTTAGCAAACAATCCCCAGGTAAAATCTGCGTATCTTGGAGGATAGATTATATACAAATAATTCATTATTAAAGAGCATAACTGTTCCAGTTAACCAGAACAGTGAAATAAGAAACATTATGGAGGTATGAAAATGGCGATCAAAAATGAACCAAAAATAACAAACAGGGAAGACATCAATATTTTACGTTCACAAATGGAGCAAAGAGCTCAATGGCTATCATTTATTATGGATGAAGCTGAAGCTAAGGGAGTAGATATTGAAGAAATCTGTAGGGATGCAATCTATAAAGTAGGTTGTTTCCGCGGTGCCGATATTGTAAAGAATGCTAAGGATAAAAGCGATCTTGTGGAAGTTAGCGAGTATTTCAAGAATCATGCCAACTATATAGCTTTTGAGAAGGAAGTTGTTACTGCTACACCTGATCATTTAGAAATTCGTCATTATCACTGTCCGCTAGTGACCGGCTGGCAAAAAGCGGGAAAAGATGAAGCAACCATATCAAAATTGTGTGAAATTGCAATGTGTGGGGATCATGGAATGTTTACAAATATTAAAGATGCAAAATTTACGCTGGCGAGCACACTTGCTGATGGCGATGACTGCTGCACATTAATTTTAGACAGAGAAAAGAAATAAGGTCATATTTTGAGTCTTTAAATGGAGTATGCTTAACTGGAAAGGGAAAAAATATGAGTAAATTCGGAAATTTGAAAGTAGTTGTTATTGGAACCGGACATATTGGTCAATATATGCGGGTTTGTTACGAACCAATGACCGGTAATAATCTAAAAGAGAACGCTATTCTAGTGAAGGCAACAAATAGCCGTTTAGAGGAGCTCCAAAAAAAATTTGGGTGTCAAATTGTAGTGGGAGACAGCGCAGAAACATTAAAAACTTTTCTGCCTGACGTTGTTCTTGTCTGTCCCCCGCCATCCCAAATCCCGGGAATCATCGACAAAGCATTGGTTCCTTTTGTGCAGGAACGCAAGAAAGCAGGATTGTCAAAGCCTGATATTTATTCATTTGGACCAACACCCAGTGTAGATGGGTTTTATGAAAAATTAGGCGAAGATGCAAATGTTGTAAAGATACTACCAAACATGTTCTATGAGATAAACGGAAAAAAGGCAGCATTTTTGGAGGTCAGCTATATTACTTTCAGTGATAAACATCCTTGGCCTGCTGATGCAAGAGAATGTTTGGATAAGTTTTTAGAGCCGCTTGTAAATACATATGTTGTATCGGAAAAGGACTCCGTTTCGTTTCTCGGCGTCCGAAACGCAGCTCATTGTCTTTACGATATGTGTTTTCTTATTAGTGACGTAATGAATGAAAGAGGAATACCGGGTGAGCATCATCAAAAAGCCGCAAGTGTAATGCGTGCTGAATTACGGCGTCGTTGGGATGATATGCCACAGGAGTTGGTCCCATGTTCTTTAGAGGATCTCCCTTCTGAGATATCAGAGTTTGCTGCCCGCAGCGCGGTAGAATGGATTTTCGGACTGCAAGATTTTTGCAAAGAGGATAACCTTCCTGATGAAATGGCGGAAATTGTCCGGAGATTTCGTTCGGAAGCCTATCTAACCAGCATTTGTATGTATAATCGTGAAGAACTCATTACACAGACTAACGAACTTGCTACAAAGGGTGGAGTGTGTGAAAAATCGATGCTTTTCTTCATGGAACATTGTCAAAAAAAGATGGAAGAAGCTTTCAATAATCACTTAGATGGGTGTCTATCATCAGAATGGTGGGCTACATGGCGCAAACTTGGACGTGATGCTGCTTATACAGTTGCAAGGCACGGATTAACGCTTTCCGATAAAAAATAATAAGATGAATATTGCTTTATGCAATAAACCCGCCAGTAGTTTTTTATTGGATACATATTAAACTATTATTTTTAGAAAAGAGGCGATTATATGAAAATTGGTTTTGTAGGACTCGGTATTATGGGAAAGCCGATGGCCAGGAATCTACTAAAAGCAGGATATGAAGTTGTGGTATATGACATTATACAGAAAAATATCGATGAATTGGTTTCTTCAGGTGCAATTGCAGCTAAAAGCAATAAAGAGGTTGCTGAGCTATGTGATGGAATTATTATAACTATGCTGCCCAATTCGCCACATGTCAAGACGGCTGTTCTTGGGGAGAATGGAATCCTGGAGGGAGCTAAGCAAGGTTATACTCTTATTGATATGAGTTCAATCGAACCGAAAGTATCAAAAGAGGTATTTGCAGCATGTGCCGAAAAGGGTGTTGATATGATGGATGCACCGGTTTCCGGGGGAGAGCCCAAAGCAATTGACGGAACGCTGGCAATTATGGTTGGAGGCAAGAAAGAAGTATTCAAAAAGAATTATGACTTATTAATGGTAATGGGTGCATCTGCAACTTATTGCGGCGCTATCGGATCGGGTAACACTACAAAACTTACCAACCAGATTATTGTTGCTGCAAATATTGCAGCACTCGCCGAGGGTATGATGTTGGCTTCAATGAATAATGTTGATCCGAATCTTGTTTTCAATGCCATAAAAGATGGACTTGCAGGTTCTACCGTTATGAATGCAAAAGCACCCATGATGATAGCGCAAGATTTCAAACCGGGATTTAAAATTGATTTACATATCAAAGACCTTAATAATGTCCTGAATTCCGGACACGAAGTGGGTGCGCCACTACCTATTACAGCAATGGTTATGGAGATGTTCCAGACACTGCGTGCCGACGGCTGTGGACAAGATGACCATAGTGCATTATTAAAATACTACCAAAAGTTAACAGGTAAAACTTTATAAGAATTGCTTTCCACCGAATGATTACTTCGGTGGAAAGTCAGGATAAAAATATACATAAACAAGAGTGTATCTGGGGGAATCTTAAAAATGGCTATTATAAAAGGTGATAGTACATATAAAAACTATATTCAAATACTAAAAGAAGAATTAATACCTGCAATGGGCTGTACGGAACCTATTGCCGTAGCTTACTGTGCCGCGGTAGCCAGAGAACATTTAGGTTCTGTTCCGGATCGCGCAACAGTTGAGGTCAGCGGCAATATTATTAAAAATGTCAAGAGTGTAGTTGTACCAAACACAGGTCGAATGAGGGGAATAGAAACAGCGGTTGCAGTAGGTGTTTTAGCAGGTGATGCCAGCAGGGAACTGGAAGTTATATCCGGTATTTCTATCAGTCCCGATGAGATCAGGGAGTATCTTAACAAAAATCCCATAACTGTTAAGCTTGCAGATTCCCACTACATTTTTGACATAATGGTGACATTGTATAAAGGAACCTCATATTCAAAAGCAAGGATTTTAAACTATCACACGAATATTGCGTTGATAGAGAAAGACGGTGAAATTCTGCTTTATAAAGAGGTGGAAGACGATATAAAGACTGATCTTACCGACCGGTCTATCCTAAATGTCAAAGATATTGTAGAGTTTGCAGACATATTAGATGTTGATGATATTAAAGAAGTCATAGGAAGACAAATAAAGTATAATTATGCAATTGCAGAAGAAGGTATCAAGAATGACTATGGCGCCAATATTGGATCATCACTTTTAGAAAAATATGGTGAAGATATTTTAACCAGGGCAAAGGCCATGGCTGCTGCTGGTTCTGATGCACGGATGAGTGGATGCGAACTTCCGGTTGTTATTAATTCGGGAAGCGGTAATCAAGGCTTGACAGCCTCGGTTCCTGTAATTGTATTCGCAAAAGGGATTGGTGCCAGTGATGATAAGTTGTACAGAGCATTAGCTGTTTCGAATTTAATCACTATTCATCAAAAAACCAGTATAGGACGGCTATCGGCATTTTGTGGAGTAATCAGTGCAGGTGCGGGAGCCTCGTGTGGAATAGCCTATTTGTTGGACGGTTCTTATGATGTGATTAAACATACCCTTGTAAATGCTTTAGCTATTGTTTCAGGTATTGTTTGTGATGGCGCAAAGCCTTCCTGTGCGGGTAAAATCGCAATGGCCATAGATGCAGGTATGTTAGGCTATAATATGTACAAGAATAACCAGCAGTTTATTGGCGGTGACGGTATTGTAAAGGGGGATGTTGAAAGTACAATCAGGAGTGTCGGCCGCCTTGGGGGAAAAGGGATGCGTGAAACCGATAAAGAAATACTATCTATTATGATAAGCGATTAATGAGATATAAAAGATAAATATAATATGAGATAATTAATTAATATATTATGAAACCATCAGAGGAAGCTCCACTTTTATAATACCTGAAGATCTCTGTTCATCCATCCCTCTTCCTCTAATGGTTTCATAATCTGCTTTTATTTTGGCCGTTATTACTAATAATTACTATTAATCCAAACCGTTGGTTTCTATACATACGGAAGGAGAATTATTTTGTGGAATTTAGTATAGTACTCAACCAGGCAACTATTCTTTCCATTATCAGTTTAATAGGTTATATGGCAGGGAAATATGGGATTATTGATGAAGCAGGATCAAAGAAACTATCAGAGGTTCTCCTTTTTATCACTTCTCCAATGATGGTTTTAAGATCTTTCTTTATTGAATTTTCAAAAGCCCGTCTTATTAATATTTTATGGATGGTAGGATCAAGTGCTCTTATGTTTATAATATCCATAGCTTTAGCACAAATTATTTACCGGAATTTTAACAGCAACATAAGACCTGTAATGAGGACAACGGCGGTTTTTTCAAATTGTGCATATATGGGGCTACCGCTGATAAGTGCTTTTTGGGGTGATGAGGGAGTTTTTTTTGGCTCTTTTTATATTGTGGTTTTTCACACTTTTTTATGGTCATATGGCTATGCAGTCTACGGAGCTGTAGAATCAAAAGTTAATATGGTAAAGAATGTTTTGACTAAACCGTCATTAATAGCACTCTATTTAGGTTTACTAATCTTTTTTTCCAAAATTCCTGTTCCTGATGTGATCAATTCGGCAGTCAGTATTGTAGGCAGTGTTACAATGCCATTGTCTATGCTTATAATCGGAGGAATTATTAGCAGAACAAAATTCTCCACACTATTCAATGATTGGAGAGTGTATTTGGTTGCAGTAATAAGGCTGATTTTTATGCCCTTTATTGCCTTTTTACTGGCATATTTGGCGAAGATACCGCCACTGCCTGCATCGGTAATGATTATAGCTATTTCCATGCCCGTTGCAGCTAATATCCCGATATTTGCGGAGAAGTTCGGCAAAGATTCGAGCTTTGCTTCCAAGTGTGTGACAATTTCTACGCTGTTTTCTATATTTACTTCACCGGTTATTATATATGTAGTAGCAGCTTTATTATAATATTATAATCTTAACTTCGGTAGAATCGCGCATGCTGATAGTTTTATTGAAGAAGAAAAAATAAGTAAAAAAAGAAGATATTAATTTTAGCATATTATATTATCTAAGAATTTTATGTTATGATAAAAATAAATAAATTGGTGGTGAGAACTTTTGGAAAATAGATCATCTATACGTGACTATATTTATCAGCAGCTGCTGGAATTGTTCAGTACAGGGAAAATTGCGGTAGGAGAACGTATAACAGAAAGTCAGATAGAAAAAATGTTTTCAGTGAGCCGGGCACCTGTTCGAGAAGCACTGGTAAAACTATGCCATGATAATGTGTTAACAAGTGTTCCGCGAGTCGGGTACAAGTTGAAAGAACTAACTTATGAAGATATAAATAATGTTATAGAATTGCGCCTGTATATAGAATTAGGCAGCTTGAATAATGTTATAGAACGTATGGACAAGAAGTCTTTAGATAATTTGCGTAGATTAAACAATAAAAGAACCGATACTAAACAATTAAACTCAGAAGTCTGGTTCAACTGGTCAAATAACTTCACGTTTCATCTTGCGCTTAACAAAATTGCCGGAAATGATTATGTGTATCAGGTGTTAGAACGCAGTTTATCAATTAATGCCCGGGCTTATATACAATTATACTCATATAAAAAAGTATATGATGCAGAAAAAAGAAACAGAGAGTATCATTCCCGGCATGAGGAAATCGTTTCAGCATTAGAGAGGCATGATGTTTTTCATGCCCATAAATACCTGAAAGAAGATATCGTTCACCTGAGAGATATTTTCAGCAAACATCGGGTAAAGAAAGAGTAAGTTTAAACGAAATCAAGGATTTCAAACGATAAATGATATGGTTGTACTTATGCTATAATCTATAATAAATATAAAGAATAAGCAGATGGTAAATAAATGGAAGATAAGATCAGGCTTCAAAAATATATAGCACAATGCGGTGTTGCATCAAGGAGGCATGCCGAGGAACTGATACGAGCCGGCAGGGTTAAGGTGAACGGAGAAATAATCTCAGAAATGGGTTTCCGTGTTTCGGACAAAGATAGAATCGAAGTTGATGGAAAGCTAATAAAAAAAGAAAAAGAGCTTATCTATATTATGCTGAACAAGCCAGCGGGTTATGTTTCCACGGTTTCAGACCCTGAAGGAAGAAAAACAGTCCTGGATCTTATAGATGGAGTCAAGGAACGTATTTATCCTGTCGGACGCCTCGATTATGATACCACGGGCTTGTTAATTCTCACCAATGATGGGGATTTTGCTTTCAGAAATACCCATCCAAGCCAGGAAACCAGAAAAACATATATTGCCAAGGTGCTCGGTACGCCATCCGAAAAGGAACTGCAAGCTTTGAGAGACGGCATAATGCTTGATGGAAAGCTTACATCTCCTGCCCAGGTGGAGGTTATGGAAATAAAGCAAAAAAGCATGGTTCTGAGAATTATTATACACGAAGGCAGAAACAGACAAGTCAAGCGGATGTGCGAAGCAGTGGGACATCCTGTGCTTCGACTTAAAAGAACAGCTATCGGCAGACTCACACTGGGTGACCTAAAACCAGGTGAGTGGAGATATTTATCGGATAAGGAAGCAAGACTTGTCGGAGGGAGAAAAAATGGATAAAAGATCAGGTCAGGAATGCAGGGTAAAATCTATCTTTTTTTATCTGAAAGAATCAATAAAATTTCATGATTTAGATAGACCAGTTGTAGCCCAAATATTATTTGTGCTGCTTCTTACAGTTATTTTTAGCGGATATATTTTTGCAAGGCCGTATATTGAGGATGCCTTCTTATACTATGAACAAATAAGCATAAGCCTCATGGAACAGGTTGAAACAAAGAATATTGATTTATCTTTACTTAATTCTGAAATCATTTATAAAATGTTTGACTCCTTGGTGGTTGTACTGGCTATTTATGTTGTAATTAAGGCAGTATCATATATTATCGCAACTTATTACGGAGTATACTATTTTTACAGTCTAACCAATAAAGAAACTACATGGGCGCAAAGAACAGTTATGTTTATGAAAAAAATATTTAGAATTATTATTTTCAATATTCTGTTTTATGGAGTTTTTTCTTTTTTGATTTTGGTTATTTCTTTGACAATAGTATTGATATCTTTGTTTGTACCGGTATTAATGATGCTTATTACTTTTTTACCTATTGCTGTTTTAGCTTATGATATGCTGTTCATTTTTAAAAACCTTTTAATTATCAAATTTGATGTGGGAATTTTCAAGAATTTTAAGTTGTCACTCAGTATAACAAAAGAGTGTAAAAAGAGAGTAATACTAAACGGTCTGTGGCCTCATTTTCTTGGCCTTATACTCAGCACCTTCGCAATGGATGTACAAAACCCGATTCTCGCACTATTTATTGTTTCCTTTTTTGAGGTCATAATCCTGCTGATATCCCAGAGATTAACAGGGCTAATGTTTATTGACGCAGCATCTATTGAACGTAAGGATAAGAAAAATGAGAATAATAAGGGATAATAGTGTCAATTTATTATAGAAAAAAGAGAAGAAAGCTTTTTACTAATTCAGTTGACACAATACAACAAAAACAATATAATGACATTGCCCGTTACCGAAATCGGAGATTTCGAACGGGCGCCCAAATCATTGATACTTCGTATGAATTCTTTTGTTGCTGTAAAATATGATATTATCCTGCATTAAGAGCAGGATTCAATTTATATGGGGAGGAAAAATAAAATGCTTAGATTCAGAGAAGTAGAAAAAACAGATCCTTTAGTTGCAGATGCTATTTATAAAGAGATTGAAAGACAGTCTGACAAAATAGAGCTGATAGCTTCTGAAAACTTTGTAAGCAAAGCGGTTCTTGAAGCTGTCGGGACTCCGTTAACAAATAAATATGCTGAAGGTTACCCAGGGAGACGTTATTACGGCGGCTGCGAGCATGTGGATGTAGTTGAATCCCTTGCTATAAGCAGAGCGAAAGAACTTTTTGGTGCGGAGCACGTTAATGTTCAGCCTCATTCCGGCGCGCAGGCAAATATGGCAGTTTTTTATGCCGTTCTTAAGCCCGGTGATGTTTTCATGGGGATGGATCTTGCTCATGGCGGGCATTTAAGCCATGGTATGGCTCTGAATATGTCAGGGAAGTATTTTAAGCCTGTTCCATATTGCGTAAAAGAATCCGATGGTTTAATAGATTATGATGCATTGAGAAAAACAGCTTTGGAAACAAAGCCAAAGATGATTGTAGCCGGAGC
Organism: Acetivibrionales bacterium; assembly: GCA_050945655.1. Classification (GTDB taxonomy): domain Bacteria; phylum Bacillota; class Clostridia; order DSM-8532; family DSM-8532; genus DTU059. Next base: position 12,801 of record JBMNTI010000019.1, read on the forward strand.
AAGCGCATATTCAAGAATAATTGATTTTAAAGCATTCAGAGAAATATGTGATGAAGCAGGCTGTTATTTGATGGTAGACATGGCTCACATAGCCGGTCTGGTTGCTGCAGGCGTACATCCGAGTCCGATTCCTTATGCAGATTTTGTTACCACTACAACCCACAAAACCCTGAGGGGTCCAAGAGGCGGCATGGTTTTATGCAAAGAGAAATATGCTAAGGAAATTGATCGTTCCGTTTTCCCGGGTATACAAGGCGGTCCTTTGATGCATGTTATAGCTGGGAAAGCTATATGCTTTAAGGAAGCTCTTACTCCGGAATTTAAAGAATATCAGAAGCAGATCGTTAAGAACGCAAAAGTCTTGTCTGAAGCTCTTATAGAAAAAGGTTTTGATATTGTATCGGGCGGTACCGATAATCACCTGATGCTAATCGACGTAACCAAGAAGGGTACGACGGGTAAAGAGGCTCAATTTATGCTTGACGAAGTTATGATAACAGTAAATAAAAACGGAATTCCTTTTGATACCTTAAGTCCTGCTATATCAAGCGGTATTCGCATCGGAACTCCGGCTGTTACAAGCCGCGGCATGAAGGAAAACGAAATGCTTGAAATTGCTGATTTAATAGATTTAACATTAAGCGGTAGTTTCGAAAGCAAGAAACAGGAAATAATAGAAAGAGTAGGTCAACTTACTGCTCGTTTCCCACTATATGAATAACAGCCTGAAGCTCGGAATTGTTACTTTATAAATTAGTCCTCTTTTAAGTAATGGCGGAGTAAGTTCAAAACGAACAAAGCAATGATTGACAAAGCGGGATTAAGTGAGTATAATATTTCATGTTGACCTTCCGGGAGCTTATTTTTGTGCTTTTTAGGAGGGGATTTATATTGAAACTTGACATAACCTCAATTATAAAGAATAATGGCGGAACCATTAATATTCGCATTAAAGAAATTTTAGAAGACTTAAAAACAGGTCTTGGTACGGTTTCTTTTATAAACCCGGTTAGTTTTACCGGTAATGTTACCAATAATAATGGTATGCTTATTCTAAAAGGTCTTGCCAAGGTAGACTATACAACGGTTTGTGACAGATGCGTAAAGGAAATTAAACGTGAGCTTTCTGTCGAAATTAATGAAAATATAATTGAAAAGGAAGAAGCCGGCGATGAGACTGATGAAATCCTGGAAGATGACAGGTTTACATTTAGCGGCAATTTTCTTGATTTGGACAGAATTTTGGCAGACTGTATATTGACGAGTGTTCCGATGAGTCAGGTATGCCGGGAGGATTGTCCGGGATTATGCCATATGTGCGGAAAAGAAATTAGCACAGAAGGTTGTAATTGTAATGATAACGGAACAACAGACTCACGGTTTGAAGTATTAAAAGGATTTTTTGATTAAATTAGCATTAAACAGCAGAAATGCTGATATGCCAACACTGAACGGAGGTGTTACAAATGGCGGTACCAAAAAGTAAAGTGTCGAAGCAAAGAAGAAATAAGAGAAGAACCCACTACAAGCTTTCTGCGCCGAATCTGGTTGCATGTAAAAAGTGCCATGCACTCAAGCTTCCGCACGTAGTTTGTAAGGAATGTGGAACTTATGGTGACAATGAAGTAGTGAAGGTAGACGGGAAAAAGTGATAATATCCGGAGCATTCCATCGAATCAAAGGTAGTAGCAGCTTTTATATAGCTGCTATTGTTTTTTACAGAGGTTTTTGTTATGCAAAGAATTGAGATATCAAACATTCAGGAATATAGTATAGCTCAGGAGCTGGGAATAGAACCGGGTGATTTCTTAGTATCTATAAACGGACAAGAGATCCATGACATATTTGATTATCGTTTTTTTTGTACCGATACCAGACTTATTCTTGAAATTCAAAAGAAAAATGGGGAGAACTGGCAGTTCGATATTGAAAAAGATGAGAACGAGGATTTGGGTATTGAATTTACCGCATCTTTATTAGACGAAGAAAAATCCTGCAGGAATAAATGTATTTTTTGCTTTATTGATCAGCTTCCAAAAGGTATGCGTGAAACTCTGTATTTCAAAGATGATGATGCCAGACTCTCATTCTTGTATGGTAATTATATTACAATGACAAATCTGTCTGATGATGAAATTGACCGGATTATCCGCTATCGAATGTCTCCCGTTAACATATCCGTCCATACTACGAACCCGGAGCTTAGAATAAAGATGCTCAACAATCGTTTTGCAGGTGATATTCTTGAGAAAATAGAGCGTTATACATCACAAGGTATTATAGTAAACAGCCAGATTGTAGTATGCCCCGGAATAAATGATGGAAAAGAACTGGATAGAACCATAAAAGATCTTACTTCCTTGGCTCCCGCGCTTCATAGCATTTCTGTGGTTCCCGTAGGACTGACACGGTATAGAGAGAATTTACCCCGATTAACACCTTTTGATAAAGATAGCGCCATCAAGGTTATTAACCAGGTGGAGGGCTGGCAAAAAATATTATTAAAACAATATGGCAGCCGTATTGTCTATCTTGCGGACGAGCTTTATATTCTTGCAGGAATACCGCTCCCCGGTTATGAAGAGTATGAGGACTTTCCCCAGATTGAAAATGGTGTCGGGATGGTAGCTTCATTCTCATATGAGGTTAAAGAAGCTTTAAAAGAGTATGAAGGAAAGAAAGCCCCTATAAATAAAGAAAGTACCGTGAGCATAGCAACTGGTATTTCGGTGTTTGAAAATTTTAAGAAAATTACTGAGAATATAGAAAGTTGTATAGAAGGTTTAAAAATTAATGTCTATCCTGTCGAAAATGTTTTTTTTGGCTCCGGTGTCACTGTAACAGGCCTTCTGACAAGTGGTGACCTTTTAAGAGAGCTTGTTAACAAAGACCTGGGTGAAAAACTCTTATTATGCAAAAACATGTTCAGAGCGGGCACAAATGTAATGCTTGACGATATGACGGCAGATGAACTGGAATCAAGACTCGGAGTAAAAATCCAATTGGTAGATGCGGATGGACAGGCATTCATAGACGCGCTTGTCGAAAACTAATATACCTTCGCCGGAAAACAACAGTACGAAGGCTATCCATTACATAATTTGATATCCACTATCTCTTAACCAGACTGTGCAAAAACTATCAATAGTATAAAATCTATGCAAGCTTCGCGACTGCAGCTGATATTGTCATCCCGGGCGTCATTGCTGCACGTCATCCTGAGCGCAGCAAAGGATCTTATTGTTTAACCTAAAGATCCTTCACTCCACTTCGTTCCACGAAATATATTTATAAAATCGTTAACAATTATGTGTTATTAGGAATATACTTAATTGACAGGAGCTGGCACGGAGGTTATGCACATGAAGATTATAGTGCTTAAGATGCCCGGATTCCTGGGAGGAATACTCAGGCGTTTGTTTAAAATTCATTAAGATGGGCATGAGAGGAAATAAGAAACGGATATGTAGACCACATATCGCACGCCTTGTTAAATCACAATAAAAAATGTGGCATTCATCACGCCACATTTTTTATGTTAATCTCAATACTATTATACAGATTTAGCCATTCTACCGGAACGCAGGCATTTAGCACAAATGTTCATACTTTTAGAAACACCGTCAACTTCAACCTTAACCTTTCTTATGTTAGGTTTCCAGACTTTATTACTTCTCCTGTGAGAGTGACTTACCTGTATGCCAAAATGTTGACCTTTATTACATACCTCGCACTTTGCCATTTGCTACACCTCCCTGCAATCCATATACTAAGATTGATATATCATAAAACTAATCAATTCTTCACAGCAAGAATCATTTTATCACAACATCTTATCCGATAGCAACTATTTTTATAAATTAATCATTATCTCGAAGATTGCAAGTTAAAATGAAACAATTTTTCTTTTCTTAATTAATCATCATCTGCAAACTAGGCGGAATCTATAGCTACATCATTGAAGATTCGGCGGTATTTAAATGAGAGCCATTGTGATTCCGCTATTATAGCGTCCCAAATCCCTGTCTGTTCTTAATGCATTGCAATTGTCCAAAAGCTTTATTGCATCGGGATAAAAAATTTCAAAGCTTTCACCTGGTACGTAAAGCCGAATTACACCACGTTTTATCATCCTTTCCAGCTCTCTTCTGACAACTTTCTTTAACACACCGCCTACCCCTGAGGAACCATAACCATGAATAATCTTTACTACTCTGGCACCCTGAGCCTTAACCCTGACGATCTCAGAAGAAAGCTTTTTTATTGCCACATCTGCTGTAGGACGGCCTTCTTCAATATTAATAATATATAAATTATTCGTCATTATTGTTCACCAAACTTTGCACGGATTCTATATTTCATATACTAATATATCACTTTTTATCCGTGTTCTTCAATCTGACAGCATTGTTTAATGCAAATAGCATATAAAACAATGTAAATCTTTATAAAAAATCAGTAAATATACCATGATTGACATGTAGTAATTAATACTGGTATAATACTAGAAAATAATTTAATAACCCTGAATAAATGCAATGAAGGAGCAAGTTTTTCAGTTAAAAATCTTTAAGAGAGCCAATGGTTGGTGTGAATTGGTAAGATTTATGAAAACGAATCCCTCCCGAGCAGTTCTTCTGAAATAATAGTAGGAGGAAACGGGCAGTCCCGTTATAGGCGAAGGTTTGATTGAACCTAGTGAGGTCTTTATCGTGAGGTAAAGATAAAATAGGGTGGTAACGCGTAGTGTAATATCCCTCGTCCCTGTTGTATTATATAACGGCGGTCCGAGGGTTTTTGCATATATGGGTCTGTTGGATCGATTATTTAATAAATTGTATGATACGGTAAAGCGATTAGCTTGTCCTAAGATGCATATAAAGAGGTGAAAGATGTGAAAGCATCGGATGCGATAATTAAAAGTTTACTTAATGAAAATGTTGACCTGGTATTTGGCTATCCCGGAGGATGTATATTAGAAGTATACGAAGCTCTCAGAAAGTCAAAGATTAATCACGTCCTGGTGCGTCAGGAACAAGCTGCCGCTCATAGTGCAAGCGGGTATGCGAGAATATCCGGCAAGGTGGGAGTATGCATCTCGACCTCAGGTCCCGGAGCCACAAATCTGATCACTGGGATTGCAACGGCTTACATGGATTCAATACCCCTTGTTATTATTACAGGTCAGGTGAATTCCTCCATGATTGGACGTGACGTGTTTCAAGAGGCCGACATAACAGGCGCGACCGAATCTTTTACAAAACATAGCTACCTGGTAAAGAACGGGAATGATTTACCCAGAATTATAAAAGAAGCATTTTATATTGCCTCGACAGGAAGGCCCGGGCCTGTGCTTATTGACGTACCTTGCGATATACAGGCAGCAAAAATTGAAAAATTTGTCTTGCCTGAGGCTATTGATATAAGAGGTTATAAACCAACTACCCAGGGACATATGGGGCAAATAAAACGTGCTGTTAAGGCTATTTCCGAAAGCAAACGCCCTCTCATCGTAGCCGGGGGAGGCGTAATACTTGCTAATGCTGAAGGCGAACTTTTGAATTTTGTTGAAAAAACCGGTATACCCGTTGTGCACACTCTGATGGGAAAAGGATCACTACCTGGTCATAATAGCTATAATTTCGGCATGATAGGGAATCATGGATTTTCTGAGGCAAATCGCGCCGCAGCAAAAGCCGATCTATTAATAATTATCGGGGCAAGAGTCGCAGACAGAGCATGGGGCGGAGTTGCCAATAAAACTCTCAACGGCACTCGCATAATACACATAGACGTTGACCCGGCGGAAATAGGCAAGAATGTTGGAACACAAATACCGCTTGTTGGAAACGCCAAAGCAATACTTGCCCAAATGGCTGACAAGACAGAAAAATTAAATACCGGTGAATGGCTTAACGAGCTAAAAAGCAATAAACGTGCAATTAAGACCAATAATACCAATTTCGTAAATCCAAGATACGCCATTGAGACAATCTCAAAAAAGCTGAATGATGAGGCAATAATGGTGGCCGACGTAGGGCAGAACCAGATATGGGCTGCGAGATATTTTGAAGACAGAACAGGCAGAAGTTTTCTGACATCAGGCGGATTAGGCACTATGGGCTACGGGCTGCCGGCAGCGGTAGGAGCTAAGTTAGCAGCTCCCAAACGCCAGGTCGTAGCGGTAGTGGGTGACGGCGGTTTTCAGATGAGCCTTCATGAATTGGGTACAATATCATCTTATAACTTAGGGATTATTATACTTATGTTTAACAACTCAAGGCTTGGGATGGTAAGGGAACTGCAAGACAGATTTTTCGGGAAAACATGCGCTGTTGAGTTGGAAAGGAATCCCGATTTTATTAAGCTCAGCGATGCCTACAATATTAAAGGTGTAAGGGTTACAAAGGATTCAGAATTGGAGGATGCTTTCGATGAGGCTATAAAGCACGAAGGTCCGTTTTTAGTTGAATGTATGGTTGATCCCAACGAGAGTACTTTATTATAAGCATACTGGTAGAAATTACAAAGATTTATTGAGATTTATAAAGACTATTGAGGCATAAGCATATAGAATATTTTATTACTTCTTTTTGATTCAAACGGGTGAACATAACATAAACGATATTGTATGGCGTGCTAAGCCCTTATTGAATAGTATAAATACTTTATAAATATAAAGTAGGGAGTGAGATGTATGAACAGACATGTTCTTTCGGTTCTGGTTGAAAATCAGTCCGGAGTACTGAGCCGCGTATCGGGTCTTTTCAGCCGAAGAGGCTATAACATTGACAGTTTGTCGGTGGGCGAAACAGAATATCCAAAGATTTCCCGAATGACTATCGTTGTACGGGGAGATGATTACATTCTTGAACAAATTAAAAAGCAACTTAACAAGCTCATTGATGTGATCAAAATTGTTGAGCTTAATGCAGAGCAATCCGTGTTCAGGGAACTGGCCATGATCAAGGTGAACACAACCATGGAAACAAGAGCATCTGTTATAGAAATCGTATCTATATTCAGAGCAAATATTGTTGATGTATCAAATGAAACTCTTACCGTTGAGATGACAGGAGACGAATCAAAAATTCAAGCTTTTATAAATCTCATGGATAAATACGGAATCGTTGAAATTGTTCGTACAGGACTTACTGCTATTGAAAGAGGTAGTAGACAAATTAATAATCAAAAAAAACATGAGGAGGATTAGTTATGGCAAAGATGTATTACGAAAAGGATTGTAATCTGGATTTACTAAGAGGAAAAACTGTCGCAGTCATAGGTTATGGCAGCCAGGGGCATGCCCATGCGCTTAATTTACACGAATCGGGTGTAAATGTTGTAGTTGGATTGTACGAAGGCAGTAAATCATGGAAGTTAGCCGAAGATGCGGGATTAAGCGTAGCGACAGCATCAGAGGCCGCTAAACAGGCCGATATCATTATGATTCTGGTTAATGACGAAAAACAGCCTCGACTATACAAGGAGAGTATTGAGTCCAATCTCAGTGCAGGAAATAGCTTAGTATTTGCACATGGATTTAATATTCACTTCGGCCAGATTATCCCTCCCGCTGATGTCAATGTATTTATGATTGCGCCGAAAGGTCCCGGACATACGGTAAGGAGTGAGTTTCAGGAAGGCAAAGGCGTTCCCTGTCTGATAGCCGTTCATCAGGACGCCACAGGAAATGCCCAAGATCTGGCTTTGGCTTATGCCGCAGGAATCGGAGGAGCAAGGGCAGGAATTCTTGAGACTACTTTTAAAGAAGAGACGGAAACCGATCTCTTTGGAGAGCAGGCTGTTCTCTGCGGAGGAGTATGCGAATTAATGAAGGCAGGCTTTGAAACTCTTGTTGAAGCAGGTTACCAGCCCGAAAGCGCATATTTTGAATGTCTCCATGAAATGAAGCTCATTATTGACCTTATTTATAAGGGTGGGCTCAGTTATATGAGATATTCTATTTCAGACACTGCCGAATATGGTGATTATGTTACAGGAAAGCGAATAATCACTGAAGAAACCCGCAAAGAAATGAAAAGAATCTTAAGTGAAATTCAGGACGGCTCATTTGCTCGTAACTGGATTCTTGAAAATCAGTCCAATCGTCTCTTCTTTAATGCCAAGAGAAGGTTAGAACAGGAGAGCCAGGTAGAGACAGTTGGCAAAGAGCTTCGTAAGATGATGAGCTGGAATAAATAGTCTATGATTGCTCAGGAGGTATAAGTATGCCAAAACGAATCTATATTTTTGATACAACCTTAAGGGACGGAGAACAGTCTCCGGGATGCAGTATGAATCTACAGGAAAAGATTGAGGTTGCCAAACAATTAGAGAGAATGAAGGTAGATGTGATAGAAGCCGGTTTTGCAATATCATCCCCCGGTGATTTTCAATCGGTGAAAGCAATTGCAGAAACAATAAAGGATTGTACTGTAGCAAGCTTGTCCAGAACCCTGCCGCAAGATATTGATAAATCCTGGGAAGCTATAAAAAACGCTGCCAGTCCGAGGATCCATGTATTTTTGGCAACATCCCCCATACATATGAAATACAAGTTGAGAATGTCGCCGGATGAAGTCTTAGAACGATCAAGAAGCATGGTAGCCTATGCAAAAAAGTATTGTTCGGATATTGAGTTTTCTGCCGAGGATGCCACAAGAAGCGAACCGGAATTCTTATACCGGATTTTTGAAGCGGTTATTGATGCGGGGGCTACAGTAATAAACGTGCCTGATACGGTAGGGTATACTACACCGGAAGAATTTTTTGAGCTTATAAAAAATATTAGAGAAAATGTTCCTAATATCGATAAAGCCCAAATTGCGGTACATTGTCATAATGATCTGGGCATGGGTGTTGCCAACACCCTGGCAGCCGCAAGAGCCGGTGCTACCCAACTTGAATGCACAATCAACGGTATTGGTGAACGGGCAGGAAATGCCGCTTTAGAAGAAATAGTCATGGCAATAAAGACAAGACCCCATATTTATGATATGGATGTCAGGCTGGATACAACCCAGATTTACAGATCTTCAAGGTTAATAAGCAGCATTACTGGTGTGCCTGTCCAGCCAAACAAGGCAATTGTCGGAGCAAATGCCTTTGCCCATGAGTCCGGGATCCACCAGCATGGAGTATTGTCGGAAAAAAGTACATATGAAATAATGACTCCCCAATCTGTAGGTCTTTCACAGAATAATATGGTGCTTGGAAAACACTCGGGGAGGCATGCATTTGAAGACAGGCTGAGAATTCTTGGGTATAACCTTACAAAAGAGGAACTGGATGAGACCTTCAATAAGTTTAAGGCTCTTGCCGACAAGAAAAAAGTGGTGCAGGATGCGGATTTAGAGGTTCTGTTACGGCATAAGGCAGTAGAAGTACCTGAAACTTATAAACTTGACAGATTCGTTATTAACACCGGTAATACCATTACTGCGACAGCTTCTGTCCGGCTTATCAAACAGAATGGTCCCAACATAGTATTAGAAGAGGTTTCTACCGGAGACGGCCCGATAGATGCGGCATTTAAAGCTATTGAAAAAATGGCCGGCGTTACTTTTACATTGGAGGATTACACTCTGCGTTCGGTTACCGAAGGGCAGGATGCACAGGGTGAAGCATATGTAAAGATAAGGTCCGGTGCAAGAGTATATACCGGTAAAGGTGTAAGTACGGATGTATTTGAGGCGAGTGTTCTTTCCTATTTGAATGCCGTAAATAAAATGATTTATGAAGAAAAACTGATAGAAAAATCATAAACCTGATTAAGTGTCTCCCGCCATTTAGGCGGCGGGTTCTACATATTATTTTCAGTATGAACCATCATATTGAAAAAGCCGAATGACGGGTCAAAACCTTTATGGAGCAAAAAGGCTTAGTATATGCATGAGAGGTATGATGTAAAATGCGTAAAGCAATTGAAATATTTGATTCCACACTGCGTGACGGTGCTCAAGCCGAGAGCATATCATTTTCGGTCGAAGATAAACTAAAAATTGTAAAGGCTCTTGATGACCTGGGAGTTTCATATATTGAGGCAGGAAATCCTGGCTCGAATCCGAAAGATATCGAATTCTTTGAAAGGATGAGAGCCATTACTCTCAAATCGGCGAAACTTACTGCATTTGGAAGCACCAGAAGAAGGGATGTTTCGGTAGAGGAGGACAAAAATGTCCAGTCCTTGATTTCAGCCAATACTCCTGCGGTTGCCATATTCGGAAAGTCATGGGATTTTCATGTAACAGAAATCATAAAGACAACTCTCGAAGAAAATGAAAAAATGGTTTTCGAGACCGTTGTCTACTTTAAGAAGAAAGGCAAAGAAGTAATTTTTGACGCCGAGCATTTCTTTGACGGATATAAAGCAAATCCCGAATATGCATTTAGAGTTTTAAAGGCCGCTGTTGAAGGCGGAGTCGATTGCCTTGTCTTATGTGATACGAATGGAGGCTGTTTTCCGTCAACAGTATATGATATTGTCAAGAAAGTCAAAGAGGAATTTAAGATTAAAGTAGGAATACATGCCCATAATGACTGCGGTATGGCGGTGGCGAACTCAGTAATGGCGGTGGAGGCCGGTGCTGAACATGTTCAGGGGACATATATCGGCTATGGTGAAAGATGCGGAAATGCAGATTTGAGTACTATTATTCCAAATCTTCAGATAAAAAAAGGCCTGCTCTGCATACCTGAGGAAAAGCTGAAAAGCCTGACTTTTACTGCCAGAAAAATAGCTGAAATATCTAATTTATCTCTTGACAGGAAAGCCCCGTACGTAGGCAACAGTGCATTTGCTCATAAAGGCGGCATGCATATTGACGGTGTATGTAAAGCCACGGCATCCTTTGAACATATTAATCCTGAACTTGTGGGAAACAAGCGCAGATTTCTCATGTCCGAAGTATCGGGCAGGAATACTATTCTGGAAAAAATCCGTGAAGTGAATCCTGCAATTAATAAAGAATCCATAGAAACCGAGGCAATTATTAAAAGGCTTAAAGAGCTGGAACATCAAGGCTATCAATTTGAGGGCGCCGAAAGCACCTTTGAGCTAGTTATTAGAAAACAGCTTGGCAAGTATAAGCCCTTCTTTGAGCTGGAAAAATTCAAGCTTATGACCGAGCAGCCTCACCAGTCGGGGCCGTCAGCGTCGGCACTAATAAAGGTAAAAGTTGACGGAAAATCAGAGATAACCGCAGCCGAAGGAAACGGTCCTGTTCATGCCTTGGACAAAGCGCTTAGAAAAGCTTTAGAGGTGTTCTATCCCGAACTTTCACGAGTTTATCTTACTGATTTTAAGGTACGTGTTATTGATTCAAAGTCGGCAACGGCCGCCAAGGTCCGTGTTTTAATCGAATCAACCGACGGTGATTCGTCATGGACAACCGTGGGGGTTTCCACCGACATAATAGAAGCAAGCTGGATTGCTCTTGTGGATTCTATTGAATATAAACTTTTAAAAGAGCTTGAAAAAAAAATCAAAGTATATGTATGACAGGAGGAATTAGTATGGGAATGACAATGACACAAAAAATTTTGGCCGCTCATACCGGCCTGGGAAAAGTAGTTCCCGGTCAATTAATTGAAGCGGATATCGATTTGGTGCTGGGTAATGATATTACCACTCCTGTCGCTGTTAATGAGTTTACGAAAACGGGAATCGATAAAGTCTTTGATAAGAGCAAGGTAGCCATTGTACCCGACCATTTTACTCCTAATAAGGATATAAAAGCAGCGGAACAGTGTAAAATGATACGTGAGTTTGCACAAAAAATGGAAGTGGAGAACTATTTTGAAATAGGTGAGATGGGGATTGAGCATTGTTTGATTCCCGAAAAAGGGCTTGCCGTACCCGGTGATTTGATTATCGGAGCAGATTCGCACACCTGTACATATGGCGCTCTTGGAGCCTTCTCAACAGGTGTGGGAAGCACCGATATGGCAGCCGGTATGGCAACGGGCAAATGCTGGTTTAAGGTGCCTTCGGCCTTAAAATTCGTATTAAAGGGAAAGCCTCGGGGCTGGGTTTCGGGAAAGGATGTCATTCTACATATCATAGGTATGATAGGGGTTGACGGAGCCTTGTATAAGTCCATGGAATTTATGGGCGAAGGTCTTATCAATCTGTCTATGGACGACAGGTTTACAATGGCAAACATGGCTATTGAAGCCGGGGCTAAGAATGGCATATTCATGGTTGACGAACGAACTATTGAATACGTAAAAGAACACTCAACCAGACCATACAAGATGTATGAGCCTGATCCCGATGCGGTATACGAAAAAGAATATGTAATTGACTTGAGTACACTGAGGCCAACAGTAGCCTTTCCCCATTTGCCTGATAATACCCGTACTATTGACGAGGTTGGCGATGTAGCAATTGATCAGGTCGTGATAGGTTCATGCACCAACGGACGCATGGATGACCTGAGAGTAGCTGCAAGAATACTCAAGGGAAAGAAAGTTAAAAAAGGGGTCAGATGCATTGTCTTCCCGGGCACGCAGAATATATATTTGCAAGCTTTAAAGGAAGGTCTGATTGCAGATATCGTAGAGGCCGGAGCGGTATTTTCTACTCCTACATGCGGTCCCTGCCTTGGAGGCCATATGGGTATTCTGGCAAAGGGAGAAAGAGCTGTTTCCACTACTAACCGAAACTTTGTCGGGCGCATGGGTCATGTGGAATCAGAGGTATATCTGGCCAGCCCTGCAGTAGCTGCGGCTTCGGCCCTTACCGGCAAAATTACGGACCCGGATAAAATTTGAGTTGATGAAGATGTTATTAAGAGCACCAGCAGCTATGTCATTATGAGCGCAAGCCAAGATACTTTGCATTAACAGAAGATCCTTCACTCCGCTCTGCTCCGTTCAGGATGACATCAACAGGCGGGTGTAAGGTTCAAAATGAGATAAGCCGGATTGCCTCGGAGGAAAGACCACCGCTGTATAACTAATTTGGAATAGTATGAGCGTCCCATGAGTAAAAGACCTCACGCTGGGACATGGCGGAGCGAAAGTCGGAGCCATTTCACTTACCGGAACAGTTAATCCGTTTGACCGGGCTGATTGGAGGCGTTTCGAAGTGAGAATCTTGCACCATCCCCATTAGATAACATTGGTTCTGTTAACTAAGTATGAAGAAATGAGACCTGAAAGACCTTTGGTAGAGCTTAAAAAGAAAAAAGCCTCCACAGTTGGCAGAGTAGACGAAAAGAAGTGAATAAAAACGAAATGATTGCTATAATGTTTCCGGATATTAACTGGAAATTAAATAGAAATGCTTTAACAAAAATTATTATACGAGGAGGTAGCTTATGAAAGCAAGAGGTAAGGTTTTCAGATATCAGGACAATGTAGATACCGATGTTATAATCCCTGCTCGGCACCTTAATACAAGTGATCCAAAGGAATTGGCA
>JBMNTI010000020.1:0-25606 GCA_050945655.1 Acetivibrionales bacterium
GAAATGGGAACAAATAATAAAAAAACAATGCCTCATATTATCATAATGGTGGATAATCTGTCGGCATTTAAAGAAACGTATCAGGATTATGAGGATGCAATGATTAACATATGCCGTGAGGGTTTGGCTTTAGGAATTACAGTTATTGCAACTGCTAAACAAACCGCTGGGATCAGCTATAAATACCTCAGCAATTTTGCGATTCGTCTTACATTCAATTGCAATGAGAGCAGCGAGTACAACAATGTATTCGATAGGTGCTATATACGTCCGAAAATGATACAAGGCAGGGGTTTAGTGGCTATTGACAAAGTTGTTTATGAATATCAGGCATATCTGCCGTTTATCGGAGAAACAGAGAGCTGCCGCATTGAACAAGCCAGAGAGTTTATTTCCGCTACCGCCATACGCTGCAAAACAGAACGGGCAAGAAAAATACCTTCTATACCCCCTGTTCTTACCTGTGATTACTGGGAATTGAATCCGTACAATTTTGAAAAATATATTGTTCCGGTCGGTCTTACCTACAACGAAATTGAGCCGGTCACAATTGACCTTGCTCATGTAGGTACCGTGGGTATTTATGGTCGCGAAGGTTTTGGCAAGAGCAACTTATTGCGAGCAATACTAAATTATTTGCAATTACATGTTTTTGACTTGCCTTGCCAGGCATACCTTATTGACAGTTATGACAGGCAACTTGCGGAATTTGAAACCTTTGGATTCGTGCAACAAATCACTATTGATTGCTCTGATTTCCAGGACATTATTCAGCAGTTCGAAGATGCCGCCAATAAACGAATGGATATCTTGCGCATGGGTGGTAATCTTGATAACGAGCCGCTGCTTCTGTGTGTTGTCCAAAACTCACAAATTTTTGGTGCCAACACGATCCCCAAGGCAGTCAGCGACAGATTTAAAACGCTGATTAATGATGCTAAGCAACTGAAGATATGCTTTATTTTCTCCAACATTGACAACAATCCCGAGTATTCGCCACCAGACATTATGAAAATTGCGCGTGACTTCTCGCAATACTTTCTGCTGGATGATATGGCAAATGTCAGGTTATTTGGCGCAAGCAAGTTTAGTATAAACGAGCTGAAGCCATTCAGAAAACTAATATCGCTGGGTGATGGCTATCTGTATGACGCCCGTAACGGCATACAGAAGATAAAACTAATGAAGTGTGAAAGGAGCAATTAATATGTCAGGGAGCATAAGGCATTTGGACACGATGCATTTTGACGAAACAATGACTGCGTATGCAAACTATATTAAACAGTATGAGAATATTGTAAAAGATGTTAACAACGCAACGGATATGGTCATTAACCGCTGGAGGGGCAAGGGGAAAAATGCTTTTGAAAATGATTGCAAACAAGTGCAGTTAAATCTGAAAGATATCTCCGACATTATGTATGACCTCCGTGATGCTCTTAATGACGCTCACGCTGAATATATAAAATGCGATTTGGCTCTCTCGAAGAGTTTTGAAACTTGATGGGGGGATATTATGGCAAGCCTGAGCTCTTTATCCAGCAGCCTGAACTACTGGAATAATCAAGTAAACGAGTTGAACAAAAAATTGAAAAAGTTAAAAAAACGCCGCAGTGATGTTGAGGACGTTAAGCGTGCATTAAAATCCACTGCAAATGGTAGTGCAAGCGATGTCAACAACAAAATTCACGTGGCAAGCTACAATCTGGGGATTGGGATCACCTACTCGGGTAAAGACAGTCAACTGCATGCGATCTTCTCAGGGAAGGCAGAGCAACCTCTTGCTTCCGACGGAAATCTTTCTTTCGCAGATAGTGAACTTAATCGTGAGTTAAATGACATTGAACGGAAAATAAGCGAAACAGACAGTTCACTGACAACAGCTAAGAATAAGGTAAGGGACATTAAAGCCGCGATTGCAGCTGAAAAACGGCAGCAACGGGAGAAAGCTAACCGTATGAATGAGTATATTTAAATAGCATTTCAAATAGAGAGGAGTAGTTCGGATGGTACTCTCATTGGATTATGGTAATTTGTCAAGCATGATTTCGGCAACAAATAAGCTTTCGAATGAATTGGGACAATATTGCGATGATCTGGGCCGTAAGGTTCAAAATAAGATGTATACTGTCGAGGGTGGCATGTCTGCTGCTTTAAACAGTGCAGATTACTATGTGAATGCAAAGATAAAGCAGCTTCGTAATCGGGAAAGCAATGCTCGTGATTTGTCACTTAAAATGCAGACCTTGTTGGACACTGCCAAACGTGTAGATTCAGATATCGAGAGTACCATAAAAGCCAATCGGGTATCATTCTTCGAGAAAAACCCCGAGCTTAAAGCGCCTTGGTATGAGCAGGTATTTACCTCGTTTATGATCGATATGAAGAATGTCCCATTAATAGGTGCGCTCATTAAAGGCTGTGAGGAAGTAAATGAAGCTATCGAACAGTTATGCCAGGAAATTAGGCATTGGTGGAAGTGCGGCGGTGGCAAGGAACTGATTACAAACTGTATCGACATTGTTGTTAAAATCGGGCTTGCTGTTGCGGCGTGTATGACGGCCTTTGTAGCAATTACTACAGGCGCGGCATTTCTGGTTGTGTGTGCGTTTTGTTATACTGCAATCATAGCCGCGATTAACGCAGGTGCAAACATTGTGACATCTGTCCAAGCTATTGGAGCGAGGAATATAGATCCCGCAATGTCTAAAATATATTCCGAACGGGATAGCTTTGCAGATGTTATTAGGGAAGAAAACTTTCACGACGAATTGTTAAATAGAGGATCAAACGCAGTTTCTACTTTTCTTGATCTTTCTGAAACTGTATGTGATGTAATTATTATTGGGAGAGATATAGGCAAAGCAGGAAAAAATATCAAGGAAATATTTGCGGGTAAGACAATTAGAGAGATGTTTAATAATTTGTGTATACCAAGAGACTCACGTGGCAGGTTTATTAGTGGGGAACTGGATTTTCGAAACGGTATAAGGTCAATACGTGTCAAATTTTCAAAATCATTTAATATCAAAAATTGGGTGTTAGGAAATCTTCAGCTGCCAGATAACTATAAACGTTTAGGACGTAAGAAGAAGCTTGGTTATATAGCAAAAATGGTAAGAGCAAGTTCAAAAACATTTGATAACTTTAACAAGGTTCTAAAAGGTGAGCAATCCTTATCCCGATTTGCGGTTTCACGCGTTACAGAAGGTTTTTATAAGAATATGGCTACAAATAAAGATTTATCAGGACCGGACAAGCTTAACCCTCTGAACTACAAATATGCGGATTTAGATCATAGTAGGATATTCAGCAATGCTAAAACCATAATTGACAAGACCGGGTTCACAAAATTAATTACAGACATTGATAAATCAGGCAATTGGAGCTACATGAACAACTCAACGAATGGTTTGATTCAAAAAGCCCGCAGCATAATCGAGAGTGCAGGCGAAATTGATACAACACCGAAATTTGAAACGTACTATCCATATTATTGCATTACAGCACAGGGAGGTGGTAATCTATGACAATAATTCTACTCTTTGCAATAACGGAAGCAGTCTATGGTATTCCGGGATTGATAATTATTTGTCATGGAATATGGACTTACATAGATTGGAAACGTTCGCAGCCATACTTTATAAGTACAGTTGGCAAGTTAGTTTGCTTTGCTAGCGGTGGGTGTTGCGCAGAAGACGCTCAGTATTTCTCATCAAAAAAACCCAGAAGTTTACCGGTGGTGGAATTCTGGGCCAATCAAGAGAAAGTTGTATTCCGAACAGGAGTTCCGGATTACCCGTATTTGACTGAGAAGGATATTGGGAAAGAAGTTAAAATAAGATATATTGAACGACGCTTTTCCGACTATAAAGTGTATATTGATGACACATATTCATTAAATCGGGCAGAAGAATTACATCGATCAAGAATGATTAAGTCTATAGGTATAGGTTTATTCTCAATTATTATTCCGATAATATTTTGGATATATATGGCAATGACTATTAATCCGTAAACCAAGTATCAGTTTTTTTGCTAATAGTTTTTCATTGAATAAACAAATGGAGGTTTTTTTATGGACAGTCTCGCAATTCAGGAATATCTCACTCAAGGTGCGGTACTTGCAGGGCAGGGAAAGCACGAAGAGGCTATTTTATACTATAATAAAGCCGAGC
Organism: Acetivibrionales bacterium; assembly: GCA_050945655.1. GTDB lineage: Bacteria > Bacillota > Clostridia > DSM-8532 > DSM-8532 > DTU059. The sequence continues at coordinate 4,179 of JBMNTI010000020.1, forward strand.
GTGAAAACCCGATGAATATCGATGTTTACATATCTAAAGGTATTGCCTATGCCAACCTGGACAGGCTTGACGAAGCTAAGGATCAATTTGAGAAAGCTTTAAAAGTGGACCGAACTTCAGGTTTAGCATACTTTCATTTAGGGAGCATTGCTTTACTAAAAGGCAATATTGCACTCGGATTCGAGAATTACAATAAAGCGATTGCCAATGGCTACGATGATGCGCAGTTATATTACAGCATCGGTTTGCTACACGAAGAAAATGGTGAAATAGATATGGCCATCCGAAATTATTCCAAGGCTATTATGCGCGATGCTTTACGCCCTGATATTCGTATTCGTAAAGCGCGTCTGCTCATAAAGGGAAACCATATCCCGGAAGCATTGCAAACCCTTGACGAAACTATACTGACGAATCCCGATGTTTTTGAAGGATATCATCTTAAGTTTACAATTCTTATGCAATTGAATGAATATGAGAAAGCTGAGGAACTCTTAAGCCGCGCAATGGAATTGTTCCCTAAAGATCCCGCATTTGTAATGGACAAAGTATCTTTGCTTATTAAACAGGAAAAAATTGATGAGGCACTTGCAGTATTAACCACACTGGAAAAAACGGAAGAAGCTGATGACGCAGTACGCCGCAGAGTGTACATGGAACGGGCGCAAATTTACGCTTCAAATAACGACATCAAATCAGCTATTAATGCTTTGGAACAGGCAAAGGCGTTGTCTGATAAAATGGGGATATTTGACTCTGAAGTAGTGTTTTTGTTGGCAAATTCACACTTGCCCACCGAGGAGTATGAAAAGGTTCTTGAGTATGCTCGGCAGTTGCTTGAAAAATCGGAAGACGGTTATTACAAAGATACTGCACGATACTTTGAACCCCTTGCGCTAAAAATGCTCGGACGTAAAGATGAAGCTTTACTACTATATAAAGAAGCAATTAACGAGTTTCGCAGGCAATCGCTGGCATCACCTGGAAATCTCGATGCATATTTGTTGAGAATTATGTGCCTGCGGGATATTGAGCAATATGACAAGGCATTAGAGCTGGTGGACTATGTAATAACGCTTAAACCCGAGCATGCGGCACCGCGTATGCTGCGGGTATCTATCCTTGAATTTTTAGGGCGCAACAATGAAGCCATGGAGGAAGCAAAAACTGTCAATGCGATGTTGCCCGAAATATTACGCAAGAAATAAGGAGTTAAAATAATGGATCTTTATTTAGATCAAGATGCATTTATACAAGCCGAAAAAATCCTGGAAGAAAAGAGCGCAGAACTCGAGATGCTTCTTAGTAGTATTGCCGCATCATTTGAGCAATTACGCTCAGACTGGGATTCCGATGCGGGAAAAAAATTCTTTGAAAGATTTGAGAGTGATCTTATAAAGAATTTAAAGAACCATGCGAAAGTGTTCGCACACATGAGTAAGAATCTATCAATCGCTTCGCAAAAATACGAAGAGGTTTTTAGAGCCGCTGATACTGTCGCCGACGCTCAGTACTAGCGGATATGATTGTGAGATGAAAGGAGGGAAATTGCAATGTCCGAGAGAATATTGATTACCCCGGATGAATTAAACGAAGGGGCGGCATACATTCGTCAACGTCTTGATACTCTTGTCACCGAAATCGCAGCAATAAAATCAAAAGTTGATGATATCACCGCGCGATGGGAAGGTGCAGCACAGCAGGCGTTTCTCAGCACGTTCGATACCGAAATGTACCCCATTCTGAATGAGAAAATGCCGCCGGTTGTTGAAGGAATGGCAAGCGAGCTTGACTTAGCGGCTAACAGTATGCGCGATTTGGATGATAATCTTGCGACATCATTTAGTGGCAGCTAAAAGATTAAAGGAGGTTTCCCCTATGTTGGCTAAGAAATCACTTGTCGTCGTATTTATCATCGTTGCATTTCAGATGTCCGTCTGTTATGCAGCCGGCAATACGATGCTTTCTCAAGTATATTCTTGGGAAAACCATATTGACGTATTCATCAAAGGAGATATGAACTCTGATAACATAAGCTGCAAGGTGTCAAACCAAAAAGCAGAGGTAATCGAAAGCGGTTTTTTGGCTGACAAGGGGATAACTGTCCGTACCACATTACTTCTTGATGTTTCTACATCTATCCCGCAAAATGTGCGTGGGAATATAGAATTATTCATAAATTCACTCATAGAAAATATTAGCGGCAATGAGCAGTACAAAATTGTGACTTTTGGAGAAAAACTAAATACGCTTCGGGAATTTAGCTCAGATCGTTATGATCTGGCAAATGCCGCAAAAAAAATTGAGTTTAATAACCAATATAGCAGAATATATGATGCCTTATTCAACACGATTCCTGATGTAAAGCCGCTTAATGGTTCGCCGTGTTATTACCGTACGGTTGTTATTACCGACGGAGTCGATGATGCGGCAGCCGGAGTGACAAAAGAAGAACTATATCTTAGATTACAGAAAGAAACATACCCTATTGACGTAATTGCAGTAAAAACAGCGAAACCGCCGGAGCCAAATAAAGAGCTCCCGGCTTTGACTCGAATCAGCGGAGGTAAGTATTACTCTTTTGATTCTGAAACAGATATTTCTTTGCTTACCAAAAGTCTTGTGGTTAACGATATTTTTTGGATACGGGCAAATATTCCCGGCGGGTTATCAGATGGTTCAATAAGACAGGTAAATATTGATGACGGTGTAAAGTCGGTGCAGTTTGACACGAAAATTTCCGCATATGACGCTCCATCTACCGATACACCAATGATACCGAACCCGTTTTCTGAGACCTCCAACCTTGGGCAGGTATCCTCATCTGCAGACACGCCGGCAGAACCTGTCGGCCCGGAATCACAAAAGAAAGGTATTTTGTCCGGTGACTACAAGATGATTATTTATATAGTTGTGGGAATAGCTGCCGGAATAAAACTTCTACAAATCATTACAAACTTAATAAGAGGCAATAAAAATAAATCAGTACAACCTGAAGATTTCAGTAATAAAGGAATCGTCCCGTTTAACAATAAAACCGAAAGAACCGAAGTTTTGACAGATCCGGCCTTAAATATTATTAATTCCGAAGATCATTGCATTAGATTACGCAACCTTAATAGTGCTGATCAAATTTGGGATATTAGCCTGTCAAAAGGAATTTTAATTGGCAGAGACACAAATTGCCAGGTATGCATTTCCGATAAGAGCGTTTCCCGTAAGCAGTGCAAGATATACATTAATAAAAATGTGACAGTTGAAAACTTGAGCAGTTCGAATAAAACTCAACTAAACGGCAAACCGCTTAATGCCCCTTCCAGGCTGAAAATAGGCGACAAGCTGAAATGCGGGCGCATAACTCTTACCGTGGAATCGTTATATATTTCACACTCTCCCAATACCGGAGAGCTTAATAAAGGAACAGTATATATTAATATATAAAAACAATACTGACGAACAGTATTGTACGGATATTCAATTACTTCTGGAAAACAACAATTCCTGCAATCATCAGAGCCGCTCCGATTAATTTGCTCCATTCGAAGCACATCTTTTCAGTACCGAAAAAACCAAAACCTTCAATCAGACAGGAAGCTACAAGCTGTGCCAATAGGATCAGCATTGTGGCATATGCGGGACCTAAATCCGATATGCTTTTAATAACGGTGAACGTAATAAATGTACCGATGATACCACCTAGTAAATATAATTTATTGCTTACGTTAAACACCGAAAGCAAATTCTCCCGGTCTGTGAAGAACCATATGCATATACTTGTGACAAACGCTGTTAAATGCACCCAGCTATTCGTAGTCCACATATTGGATGAATCCATTACGCGAGTATTGAAAACACCTTGGACACTCATTAATAATCCAGCCAGCAATGCCAATAAAATACCAATCAACAGATCTCCTCCAAATAAAATAATATTGGAGCTTATTGTTGCCAATATACTTTTGACATATTCCCAGGAACAGAAGTAAGAATATTATAGTTAGCAGGCATATGTCTTATTATTAAACATTAATTGATATGTGAGTTATATTGAAATAATTATTAAGTAAATAAAGTATTGTTAGAAAAATTAGTATTATATATTTATTTGAAAAGAATAAAAAAATATCAGTAAATATGGTGATGAAGCCGTCGAAGCTGCTATAAAGTACGGTGATAACGCTATCACCGCAATGAAGAACGGCATTGAGCCGGAGCTGATAAGTAAATTAGACGATTTAGGCATAAAGCCCTCTGATTTTGAAAAGTTTGATATCGTAAGCAGGGAAGTTGCAGAAACGGCGGCTAAGGCTATATTGAGAACAATATCAAGTGCAAAAGCAGAAGAACACTAGACAGAATCAAGAACAAATTTTAGTATCTTAATATAGTACTATCAACTTAAAATCAATTCATTTATCCTAGCACACATTCCCTTTAAAAAAATGTACTACGGATTACTTCAGCAAACATTAAAGTTCTTTCACGATGTAGTAAATCTAATGATTATTGTTCTTCTATTTATGTGGTTAAAGAATTATGCAATAGCAAAACCGCCTGTTCTGCTGAACAAGCGGTTTTCGTTGGTTGCGGAGGCGGGATTTGAACCACACGACCTTCGGGTTATGAGCCCGACGAGCTACCAGACTGCTCCACTCCGCGATGTCATTTTTTGAGTGCCCTATTAGTATAGCATTGACTTCTTTAAATTACAAGTACTTTTTTGGAATATCCAGAAAGTTCATAATCAGATGTATAAACAATTTTAGCTAATATGCTATTGTCATTTTTTAATTAATGGAATAATATGCTAGCTATGAAAAACACTATTCATACAAATAGGTTATTGAGCATATTGAAACAATGTTAACCAGATTTGGTGGTAATTTATCCCAACGGTTGATATCGCTTATTACAATTGGTATAATTAACGAAGCATCTGGTACAAAAATACATATAATTATAGTATAGATGAAAAAAGGCTTAGTTATTTGAAAGAATGAACGGAGGAACCAGGAATAGGGGTTAATCCACTTAATATGGTAGGGGTGCCTATTACCCGAACCCGTCAGCTAACTCCGGCAGCCTTAAATAGGAGGAACTCATGGAAAGACCACGAAAAACAAACTACACCTTTGTGTTGTTTATTATGCTTTTTTTACTTACGCAAACAACTTTTGCTCTTTCCGCAATTTTATCCTATGATATAGAAGATGGAAACGTGCAAGGGAAAATATCAAAAGAAGAAATTAATTTATCCATAGAAAACGTCAAAGAAAATGCCAAAGAGTATTTTTTATCAGAAGGAAAAACAGAAACCAACACTCTATTAACTTATCAGGAATCGGATTTAGCTGGTCAAAATATTACCCCGGCGGGTGATAATACAATTTTCTTAACAGATGAGATGGTTGCCGCCTCGGCCTTACCTGCAGAAACAGAAGTAACGCAGTCTGCAGAACCTACGCCGACACCTAAGCCGGAAATAAAATCGGTAGTAAAGCATGTTAATGCCGACAAGCTGAATGTCAGACAAGAACCTACAAAAGAAAGCAAATTGGTAACCTCCATAAAAAGAGGGGACAAGGTCACGTATTATGAAACTGTCGGTGAGTGGGCAAGAGTTATAACCTGGACTGATCAAAAAGGTTATATATTGGCCAAATACTTAGTTGACAGTGCAGACAAAGTAGATAAAGTTGTTGCGCAGGCACCTGCTAAAGCACCTGCTCAGGAACCAAAGACTGAAGAAATAATTGTGGCTTCCAGAGGGACCGAGGATAAATCTGATGAGACACCTCCCCCCAGTTCGGAGACGGAAAGATTGCTGGATGATATCATTGCTTATGCAAAAACTTTATTGGGGGTTCCGTATAAATGGGCTGGGTATTCTACAAAAGGCATAGACTGTTCAGGGTTTACGAAATATGTTTATGCTAAATTCGGGTATAATCTTCCGCGTTCATCTTATGATTATAAAGGCTTCGGTACCAAGGTATCCCGGTCAGAAATCAGAAAGGGTGATATACTACTTTGGGACATAGATAAAAACGGTACAGTAGGTCATGTAGGCATTTATATGGGTGACGGAATGTTCATACATGCCTCCTCATCAAAAGGGAAGGTAGTTACCAGATCCTTGTCTACCTATAGTGAAAAGTATTTGGGGGCAAGACGTATAATTAAATAGAGAATCAATTTGATTATTTAGACGGCTCTGGGTAAAATATTTACTCAGAGCTTTTTTACAATGATTTATTTATTAAAATATCTATATATATTGCTATTTTAGATTTATAATTAGATTAACATGGCTTTATTTAATTAAATATAATAAAATTGGTTTTAGGAGGTAAATGATTATGGATAAAAGAACCCCTTTATACGCAGCCCAAAAAGCTTTAGGAGCGAAATTCATCTCTTTTGGGGGTTGGGAACTTCCTGTTTCATATACCGATATAATTGAGGAACATCAATTAGTAAGAGCCAAAGTCGGACTGTTTGACGTGTCTCACATGGGAGAAATCCTTGTTACCGGCAAAGATACGGTTAATTTTATCAACAAGCTTATTACCAATGATATAACTTCAATTCCCGCTAATAAAATTCTTTATTCTCCCATATGTTATGAAAATGGAACAGTAGTGGATGATATTCTGATTTATAGATTTTCGGATGAAGAGATGCTGGTAGTAGTTAACGCATCTAATACTGAAAAGGATGAGCAGTGGATAAGGTCGCATATATCAGGAGATGTTCAAGTAGAGAACTTATCGGATAAATATGTTCAGCTTGCTTTGCAAGGACCTGGGTCGGAAAGTATTATCAAAAATATTCTGGATGAGGATATGGAGCTGCCAGGTTTTTTCCGATTTAAAGAAGTATCCTTGCTTGGAATGAAAGTGCTGATATCAAGAACCGGATACACAGGGGAGGACGGGTTTGAAATATATTTGTTGCTTTCAAATCCCTGTGCAGACCCTGAAAAACTATGGAATGGCATATTGGAAGCCGGCAAGAATAAGGGAATTGCTCCGGTAGGTTTGGGAGCGCGGGATACATTGAGGCTTGAAGCCGCGCTGCCGTTATACGGGCACGAGCTTACAGACTCAATTTCCCCGTTGGAAGCCGGTTTAAAAAACTTTGTCAAGTTCAATAAGGAAGAATATATAGGGAAGGACGCATTAAGGGAGCAACAGGAGCGTGGCTTAAAGCGCAGGTTGTATGGCTTCGAGATGGTTGATAGAGGTATTCCGCGTAATAGTTACGATGTTGTAAAAGAGGGTAAAACGATCGGCTATGTTACCAGCGGCGGTCTTCTTCCGGCATTAAGCAAGAATGGAGGCTTAGCACTGCTGGATAATACGGATTTATCGGACGGGGAAACAATCGAGATTGTAATCCGTGAACGAAAATGCAAGGCTGTACTCGTTCCGCTTCCCTTCTATAAAAAGAAATATAAGCTGTAATATACGTTTATGCGTTTTAACGATGAGAAATATTTTTCAGGAGGATGTTTTTTATGGAAATCAGAGAAGGACTTTATTATTCAAAAGACCACGAATGGGTGCGTGTGGAAGGTAGCAAGGCATACATCGGCATTACCGACTATGCCCAGGATTCGCTTGGGAGCATCGTATATGTTGAAATGCCAAAAGAGGGCAAAGCCTTGTCAAAAGGTGCTGTTCTGGGAGTTGTGGAATCGGTAAAAGCAGCATCTGATATTTATGCACCTATATCGGGCACCGTTGTTGAGATTAATCCTGCCTTGACTGACAATCCTGAGCTAATCAACGAAGATCCTTATGAGAACTTTATTGCCGTACTGAGCTTTGAAAATCCCGACGAGCTTAAAGAGCTTTTAAATTCTACCCAATACGGGGAATTAACAAAGGGAGAGTGAATAATTTGAAGTCATCCTACATTCCCATGACCGGGGAACAGCAGAGAGCGATGCTTTCCACCGTCGGCGTCCAGTCCGTAGATGAGCTCTTTTCGCAAATACCCGAGGAGTTAAGACTAAAAAATGACTTGAATATTCCGAAACCTCTTTCGGAATATGAGCTAAAGAAGCATTTGGAGGCATTGGCACAGCATAATTATGATGCAGGCTGGAACCCTTGCTTTTTAGGCGCAGGAATTTATGACCATATTATACCTTCCGCAGTTAAACATATTATATCAAGACAGGAGTTCTATACGGCTTATACGCCATATCAACCTGATATAAGCCAGGGTGTGCTTCAGTCAATTTTTGAATTTCAGACTATGATATCCGAGCTTACAGGGATGGATGCCGCAAATGCTTCACTTTATGACGGTGCCACAGCTTTGTATGAGGCAGTTTTATTGGCGACCAGATATAACGGACGCAAGGAAGTGTTAATAGCCAGGAGCGTGAACCCGGAATACCGGAAAGTGCTCTATTCAGGGCTGAGGTATTCTGGTATCATGATTAAAGAAGTCGATTTCTATAAGAAAGAGAATAATCGTGATAAAAAAAGCGGCACAATCAATTTAGAAATCCTGAAGAACAGCATAACTGCAAAAACAGCTGCTATTGTAGTACAATCCCCAAATTTCTTTGGTATTTTGGAGGATATCAAAGCTGTTTCCCAACAGGCAAAAGAATTTGAGGCACTTTTAATTGCAGTATGTGATCCCATATCCCTGGGTGTATTTGAATCTCCCGGAGAGTCAGGCGCCGATATTGCAGTTGGCGAAGCCCAGCCTCTGGGCAATCCTATGAATTTTGGGGGACCACTTTTGGGTTACTTTGCTGTTAAGAGCCCTTTTATCCGACGTATGCCCGGAAGAATTGTAGGCGAAACTATTGATTCCGAAGGCAGGCGAGGGTTTGTCCTAACTCTTCAGGCAAGAGAACAGCATATCAGGCGGGAAAAAGCGACTTCCAACATCTGCACAAATCAAGCTTTATGTGCCCTTGCGGCAACCACATATCTTTCTCTTATGGGAAAGCAAGGATTAAAAGAGGTTGCAACTCAGTGCATAAACAAGTCCAATTACGCCTATCATTCCCTTCTTAAAACCAACCAGGTTTCCAAGGTCTTTGAAGCACCATTCTTCAGAGAATTTGTTGTAAGACCGGAAATTACACCGAATATTCTAAATGAGGAGCTTTTAATGGAGAACATAATAGGAGGATATGATTTGTCGGCCGAGTATCCTGAGCTTGAAGGCTGCTGGCTTATTGCTGTTACGGAAAAAAGGTCGAAAAGCGAAATCAATGATTTTGTTCACAAAGTAAAAACAATATGTCTGGGGGGGTTTTAAATGATAAGGGATGATAGACTGATATTTGAAAAATCAGTGGAAGGCCGAATCGGATATTCTCTTCCCCAAAATGATGTTCCGGTTGTGAACATCGAAGAATCATACCCCGGTCACGTTCTTCGGAAAACTGCCCCTGAGCTGCCCGAGGTCTCGGAAGTAGATGTTGTCCGTCACTATACCAATCTATCTAAAAGAAATTATGGAGTCGATTCGGGATTCTATCCGTTGGGTTCCTGCACCATGAAATATAATCCTAAGATAAATGAGGACATAGCTTCAATCGAAGGGCTGTCACAAATGCATCCTCTACAGGATCCCGTAAGCGTTCAAGGAAATTTGGAGATTCTCTATAACATGGATAAGTATTTGTCTGAGATTCTCGGGATGGAGAGGGTTACGCTGCAGCCTGCCGCAGGAGCTCAAGGTGAGATGACCGGCTTAATGATAATTAAGGCGTACCATGCATACAGGCTGGATAAAAACCGTGTAAAGATAATCGTTCCCGATTCTTCCCACGGAACAAACCCTGCATCGGCGGCTCTTGCAGGCTTTGAGGTTGTTCATATACCCTCCGACGATAAGGGCTGTGTGGATATAAATGCCCTTGAGACCATTCTGGATGATACTGTTGCAGGACTTATGCTGACGAACCCAAATACTCTGGGTCTTTTTGAGGAAGATATCCTGAAAATATCAAAGATGGTTCATAAATGCGGCGGACTTCTTTATTATGACGGGGCTAATATGAATGCTATAATGGGTATTGCACGCCCGGGCGACATGGGCTTTGATATTGCGCATGTAAACCTTCATAAAACTTTTTCCACTCCTCATGGAGGAGGCGGGCCTGGTTCCGGGCCTATTGGAGTAGTAAAGGAGCTTGTCCCCTTCCTGCCGGTACCCGTTATTGAGAAGGAAAGCGATTATTATTATCTCGACTATGAACGCTCTCTTTCAATAGGCAAGATTAAGTCTTTCTATGGAAATTTCGGGGTAATTCTTCGGGCATACTCATATATTCGCACTATGGGGGCGCAGGGATTAAAAGCGGCGTCACAGGCAGCAGTTCTCAATGCGAATTATATTAGAAAGAAACTTGAGGATCTTTATGATATTCCGTATAACCGGATATGTATGCATGAATTTGTTTTGTCGGCGCAAAAGCAGGCGAAAAATGGCATTACCGCATTGGAAATTGCAAAAAATCTTCTTGATGAAGGAATCCATCCGCCGACAGTATATTTCCCGCTAATTGTCAATGAGGCCATGATGATTGAGCCCACCGAAACCGAGAGTCCCGAAACCTTGGATGCCTTTATTGAGGTTATGCGAAGATTGGCTGAACAAGCTCAGGAAGATCCCGAAAGCCTTAAGCACGCCCCTAAAACAACTTATGTTTCCAGGCTGGATGAAGTAAAGGCTGCCAGGATACCGGTTTTAAGATGGAAAAAATAAAATAAAAAAATTTGAAATTCGAACCAAATTTAAAGAGCCACGTCTATTACTAGAGGTGGTCTTTTTTACCATGACGTTTTTATAATAGATAATTATTTAACGATATGTTATAAAGTAAATAATGTTAATAATATTTTTAACTAATGCTAAACAGGAGCTATATATGATCGATAAAGTAAAAATTATTACCACAGACATTCAGAATCCCTGGATCAACCTGGCACTTGAGGAGCACTTGTTTATAAATAGCACTGATTGCGGGGCTGTTCTGTTTCTATGGCAGAACAAGGATACCGTTGTAATAGGAAGAAATCAGAATCCCTGGACAGAGTGCAACCTGATGCTTATGGCAGAAGACAATATACGGCTTGCACGCAGAATTACCGGGGGCGGAGCGGTCTTTCACGATTTGGGGAACCTTAACTTTTCATTCATTATAAATAGAAATTCCTATGATGTAAAAAGACAATGCGGGGTTATAATAAACGGTCTAAAAAAGCTGGGCATAAATGCTGCCATAAGCGGGCGCAATGACATGAATATCGGAGACAGAAAGTTTTCTGGGAATGCCTTTTGCTTTAGGGGTCATAATGCCCTGCATCATGGTACCATTCTGGTTGATGCCGATAAGGAGAGAATGTCTCGATATCTTACTGTAGCACAAGATAAAATTAAATCAAAAGGGATTACTTCGGTAAAAAGCCGTGTAATCAACTTATCGGAAATATCGCCGGATATAACGGTGGATATGGTTAAGGAAGCGGTAACAAAAGTATTCATTGAAGAATATGGGATAGCCGATGAAGTCTTGCATCTTACATCGTGTTCACAATCCATGTGGCCTGACGACTCTGAATTCAGAGATATAATAGGGCGTCACAGCTCGTGGGAATGGTGCTATGGAGAGAGCCCGGACTTTGACGTATCATTGAAAAAAAGATTTTCATGGGGCGGGGTCGAAATATACTTTAAACTGGACGATGGGATTATAAAAAAAGCAGAGGTGTATTCGGATGCATTATGTGAAATGCTTATAGCCGAACTTCCGACTCTATTTATTGATATGCGTCTTTTTGGGCAGGAGCTTTCACAGAAACTAAATGAGTATAAGGCATCATTAAACGATTTTGAAAATGATATGGGAAGTTATGAGCAGGTTCTGTCCGATTTAGCAGCGTGGCTGATAAATGAATTTTAATAGATACTAACCCATTAACATATATTTTATGGGATCGGGGCAGGAACCCTGCTCTTGCAAGTGGAGGATACATATGTCCGCAATTATAACCTTAAATGATGTATATCGGGTCTATCGCATGGGTCAGGAGCGGATAATGGCTATAAACGGTGTCAGCCTGGAGATAGAAGAAGGCGAAATTTGCTGTTTAAAAGGGCCTTCCGGCTCAGGAAAATCAACTTTGCTTCATATGATGGCGGGGCTTGATAAACCTTCTAAGGGAATTATAACCATTGGAAAAACCAGAATTGATACTCTGAATGAGAATCAACTGGCTCTTTTCAGACAACGTTATGTAGGGTTTATTTTTCAAAGCTATTATCTGATACCCACGCTGACAGCTATAGAGAATGTTGCCATGCCTCTTACTTTCAGCGGCATGTCAAAAAGCAAGAGGATTAAAAAGGCAAAAGAGCTTCTTGAAGGAGTCGGCCTTAAGGATAGGATGAAGCACAAGCCATCGGAGATGAGCGGAGGTCAACAACAGCGAGTGAGTATAGCCCGTGCTTTTGCAAACAACCCCAAGGTCGTGTTTGCCGATGAACCGACGGGAAACCTGGACACGGCTACCACCTTCGAGATGATGAACCTGATGACCAATATGGCCAAAACCTGGAATCAGACTCTGGTAATAGTGACACACGATAACGAAATATCCGGATACGCTTCGCGTATTGTAAATATTCGCGACGGCATGATAGAAAAGATTGAGAATGGAAGGGATTTGCATGATGAAAAAGTTAATGCTTAAAAGAACTGGAACGACGGTTATTCTACTCATTTTTCTATTTACATCTATATTATCTTTGACAGGCACAGAGCTTAAGGCATATGCAGCTTCGGATTTTGTGCTGACCCATGGATGTACGCGCACACTGGAAGAAGGGGATTCTTTTACTTTAGCGCCTTTAGAAATGAAGAATTTAACCGATCAAACCATAACAAATATACAGCTTGACTTTTCGAAGGCTGATATAGCTGTGCTTGCAAGCGGTGGGACGATTTATGATGTCGATGATTCTTTAATTATTGCTCCCAACGATGTAGAAGACCTTAATAAGATTCCTGATGATGATAAGATTCATATGAAATTTATTGGGGACGGAAGCAGCGGTATAATGACCGTAACGGTAATATATTCATTAGACGGTGGTGATACTTTTGAGGAGAAGGATGCAAAATTAGTATTAAACGTTGAAAGATCGTCCGCATCAGATCCTACTCCACCCGACCCGTCAGAATTAAAGCCCAACATAATGGCTACGGTGGCGCCAAATGCATCATTGAATGCCGGGAAACCAGGTTATGTATCGGTTACGTTAAAGAATATAAGTACCACCTCGTCGGCAAGAGATATTCTTTTTACTCCGTTATACGGCAGCGAATCCCCTTTTATTTCGGTAAAACCAACGACCGAGATGCCTATAAAAAGGCTTGATAAAAATGAATCAACCGAATTAAAGCTTTTAATCGATACCGACAAGTTTTCAAACGAAGGACTGCAGCCCCTTTCATTCGAACTTACATATAAAAATGCACGGAATTATGAAATTACAACCAAATATACGGTTTACATAAATGTAGTAAATTTTCAGACTAACTGCAAACTCAGGCTTGAGTTGCCCTCAGGTTCAGGTGTGGCAGCAAATGCGGGGAGTGCATTTGATCTTCCGCTGGTTCTAAAAAACGATGGAAATCTGACTGCCAAAGACGTAAGAATTATAATAAAAGGTCTTTCACAAGAAACCTTTACTCTGGTATCGGGCACCGGACGATATGATTTTGACAGGCTATATGGAAATGAAACACGGAACCTAAGCTACTCTCTAAGGGCATCCTCGTCTTTGAGAGGCGGAAGCCATCCGATTACCTTCTCTCTTGTTTATTATGATGAAAAAGGAAGCGAAATCAGAGAGGAGCAGGAGATATGGATTCCTGTAGCCGGCAGCGGAGGCGGTACGGTTCTGGAGGTTCTGGAGGTACGATCCTCCATGGCAACGGTAAAGCCGGGCGAAACCTTTAATGTAGTCGTAAAGCTTAAAAACAGCGGAGCGTATGATTCGGGACAAATAAAAATTTCGGCTGACGGAACAGCTTCGCTATTACCTGTATCCCAAAATCTCCACATTATTCAAAGCCTGAAAAAAGGAGAAATAAAAAATATCAACTTCAACTTCCAGCCCAAACCCGATGCCCCCAGAGGCGGTGTACCCATTACAATCAGCGTTGAGCCGGTAGATAATGCAGACGGATTGGAAATTTCCCAGGCAATATCGGTATTTGTGGATTCCGACTCTACAGGTGACTCGGAGGGCAAAAATGTTCCGAAAGTTATTATAAAAAGTTACTCTTCGGAGCCTACACTCGTCAATGCGGGGGAAACCTTCCAATTACACATGGAATTTTTAAATACTCACGCATCCAAGACCGTACGCAATATTAAGGGAAGCTTTTCGGTGACCGAAAGCTCCAACGAAACCGGCAATGTCTTTACTCCCGTAGGCAGCAGCAACACTTTCTATATAGATAAGATTAGTCCCCAGGGCACATCGAGCTGGGATGTAACCCTATATACTATTCCGGATGCCAAGTCCAAGACCTATACCGTGGATGTAGCCTTCGAGTATGAAGACGATCTCGGCACCCAGTATACGGCAACCGAAATGATAGGTATCCCGGTTTATCAACCCTCAAGGTTTGAGGTATCGGAATTCTACTTGCCGCCCGAAGTGTTTATGGGCGAACCTCTTTATATCAGCTTTGAGATGTACAATCTGGGCAAGACAGAAATTTATAATGTTAAGATGCGTATTGAGGGAGATTTTGAAGCTCAGCCAAAGAGCAATTATTTCGGGAATTTTGAATCGGGAAGAGTAGAATATTTTGAATTGAACCTTATTCCAATGACTATAGGCGAGTGTAACGGCAGGGTTATATTACAATATGAGAATGCCAGCGGTGAGGTTCATGAAGTAGTAAAGGACATTTCAATGAATGTCATGGAAATGATGATGCCCCCTGACGATGGCTTCCCTGTAGATGGTCCCGGCAAACCGGGAATGCCCGGAATGGAGGATCCTTCCCAACAAAGCTTTTTTAAAAGTGTATGGTTCTATGTAATCCTTGGTATCGTGGCAGTAGGAATTGTCGTTGCAATTATTCTGGTGGTACGTAAGCGCAAAAAGGACAAGGAGTTTGAGTTTTAATGAAGCTAATGGATACGTTGTTTCTAAGCATCAAAAACCTATGGCGCCGCAAGCTTCGCACCTTTCTCACTATTATGGGAGTTATGATTGGCTGCTGTGCTATTGTTGTCATGCTTTCTTTGGGTATTGCCATGGAAAGAAATTTTATGGCACAGGTGAGCCAGATGGGCAATATTATGCAAATTCAGGTCTACAATTACAACCAGGGAGGCAAGACTCCTGATGGAAAAGATATCCTGCCTTTGGATGACAAAATGATAGCCAATTTTGAAAAAATAAAAGGTGTACAGGGAGCCACCCCGGTAATGAATCTTAATGTAAAGATGATGGCCGGAAAATATGTCAGTCATGCCTTTATTATAGGAATAAAAGCTGAAATGTTCAGCATGCTGGACATTCCGATCATTTCAGGCCGCCCGTTACAGGAGGGGGATACCAACCACATGGTTGTAGGCCAGTATGTTGCTCAGAGTTTCTATAATCCGAAAGCATCCCGTTATCGTTGGGAGCCTGCTCCCGAAGATTTTGACCTCACGAAGGAGAAGGTTACCATAAGCTGGGATACGAATTACGGAGAAAAGCCTATGCCGGGAGCCGAACAGCCCAAGGTTAAGGCAAAGCCGATAACGGTTGAGGCTGTAGGCACGGTGGGGCAGAGCGGTATGGAATATGATTGGTCAATAATCATGCCTTTTGAAACAGTAAAACAGTATCAAAAGGAAATTGAAAAGTGGCATAAACAAAACGGCAATTCATCCGGGGTAGGAGGCGGAAGAATATATGGTAAAGGCATCGCTATTATGCCCGGCATGGGCGGAAACGGCACCGAACAAGGTTATGAGCGCGTGCTTGTAAAAGCTGATAACATCAATGAAGTCGTAAACATCATGGAAGCGATAAAAGAGTACGGTTATGAGTGCTTCAGCCCGATACAGATACTTGATGATATGAAAAAACAATCTGAGGGTTTGCGGCAGATTCTTTTAGGGATAGGCATAATGTCTTTTATTATTGCGGCTATCGGTATTGCCAATACCATGTATATGTCTATTTATGAGCGAACCCGGGAGATTGGCATCATTAAAGTTATAGGAGCCAGACTAAATGATATTAAACGGCTTTTCATGTTAGAAGCATGGTGGATAGGGGTCTTTGGCGGAGCATTGGGGGTAGCTCTTAGCTATCTTCTATCATTTCTCCTAAACAAGTTCAATGTAAATTTAGGAAGCTCGGTAATTTGGACTCCTGAAGGTGAAATGAGGTTGGATTCTTCATATATACCTATTTGGCTATCGGCAGTAGCGTTATTATTTGCGCCTATAGCCAGCCTGATAGCAGGGCTTCTGCCATCAAGGAGGGCAATGAAGCTAAGTGTGATTAAAGCGTTGAGACAGGATTGATTATCGACAGACTGTGCTGATACTAACAATGGTATAATATTATACGAGTTTAGCGGCTATAGCCACGAGTTAAGCAAATATTATTATTTGCATAGTTAACAGTTTTCGCACGATTAGTTAAACAAAGCAGGGTTTTGTATGGCACAAGAGTTTATAATGAATGCCTCCGATGGGGCAAATTTGCAGGGATATTCATGGGAGCCGAAGAACAAAGGCAGTATAAAGGCCAAGGTGGTCATTATACACGGCCTTGGCGAGCATATGAAACGATATGGTGAACTTGCGGAGTACTTTTCTTCGCAGGGTATCGGTGTTTTTGGAATGGATTTAAGAGGCCACGGTAAATCTGTAGGGAAAAGAGGCCATACGGCACCCAGAAGTCTTATACTTGAAGATGTAGATCTGCTTTGCAATACGGTGCAAAATAAAAATCCTAAAGCTCCCTTATTTATATACGGACATAGCATGGGAGGGAATATAGGGCTTCATCACAGGCTTCACGGGAAATTCAGACCAAGGGGTTATATTATTACATCTCCGTGGATTACACTATATTATGAAATTCCCTGGTTTAAGGCTTTTGTAATGAGTCTGATATCAAAAATTGCTCCCGACCTGCGTGTAAAGAACAGGATCGACGCAATGGATCTTTCAAGTGACCAAAGCCAGATCGATTGTATAAGGGACGATTTGTATCATGGCTATATCTCGGTAAATACCGGTTTAGACTGTGTTGAAGCAGCTAAGGAGATTCTGAAAGCATCCCATAAGGAGTATGAAGAGCTGTTATTGCTTCATGGTACCGACGATCATATTTGTTCTGTGGAAGGAAGCAGATCCTTTATCAAAAATGCCCCGAAAACATGCACATATATTGAGTGGGAAGGATGCCGCCACGAACTTCATCATGATAAAGACAAAGAAGGTGTCAGGGATGTCATCCTAAACTGGATACTTGAAAGAAGCCGATGAATAATAATGTGATTACGAATAAAGCGTGCCCTTTTGTTTTGCTTCCAGTAGCTTTTCCTCCGCTTTACGGTATGCTTCTTCTATATCACTTTCCATATTTGCGTATGCAGATCCCCAGCAAAAGCTTATTTGATAAGGCTTGTTCATTGACTGATTTAGCTTATTTATGGCTTCTTTGAAACGCTTGCCGATGTTTTGGATAGGATCACGCTGAACATTTCTTACCAAAAGGATATAACGTTCAAAGCTTTGATGGGACAGGTAATCGTCATCTCTGATCGAATTGGCAAGGATATTTGAAACGCAGGAAATAACGTATTCACCCTCAGAGAAACCAAAGCGTTCATTTATACTATAATAATTTTCAATTTCAACAATAATCAAAATGAATTCTCCCGTTATGCCCTTGCGTTTCTGGAGCATATTCGATGCAAGATAACGCACATTTTCAAGCTTGGCCAGATGATCTTTTACTGTTAATTCGTTCAGCCGTTTATTTGAAATCATCAGACTTTCACGGGCTTCCCGATTCTCTTTTCTCAATCTTATCAACTCTTGTTCGAAATAATAACCGGAAAAATACTGGCATAATTCATTACCTAAATCGTTAATCAGCGGGGCCATGTGCATTGATACGGAAACAAACAAATATCCGAACTTGGTGTTATTAATAAATATTGGTTTTATTAACATGGGCTCGTTTATTTCTTTTAAAAGACGCCCGGGGAGAATATTCCATGTAAAAAAAGGTTTTGATTGAGACACAGTTTCACCTTGTGAAAAGCCGTAAAATAGAATTCCATCCGGTTTTTCCGAATCGTCTGCCGAAGCTTCCGATACAATAGGGTCGCAGTATTTAACGATATAGCAATGAGAAACGTTGTTGAGGGTAAGATATTTAGTGAGCTTTGGAATAATGTCATCTGAAATTGGGGCTTGAGGCATGGCTTTTAATCCATAAAACCTGGTCCATGGAATAGGGAAGTCGTTTTTTATATGATCTTTTGCGGTGCAGCCGCAAGATAAACCTGTAACAAGCTCAGGAGCGGAGTAGTATGCAGCAGAGCCGTTATTCCCGGAAATTTGCTCAAGCAAAACGGAAATAGATTTTTTTAACGCCTGGACTAAATTCCTATTTATTGTAGTCAGGTATGGAACAGGTAAGGAATCATTTCCTGTATTATCAAATCCTGAGACTATCACATCGCCGGGTACATCTATATTGTTTTCGCTGAAGCACCTGATTGTTGATACTGCTATATCGTCGCATGCACAAATTACGGCTTTTACAGAGCCATTTTTTATTAGTGGAGTAAGGTTTATTGCGCAATCGTATCCGGATAAATATCCGTAGGTTACCTCCAATACTAAATCAGGAGGTATATTCAGATCCTTTTTTCTTATTGCATCCAGGAAAGATTTATAGCGAAGATTAAAAACAGGATTAGACAGCGGACCGCTTATATAAGCAAAGCTATTTATGTTGTGAGTTAAAATGTGGGAGATAATTGAATCAAAGGCGGCGGTGTAATCCGGGACTACGGAAGGGAGCCCTTCTATGGAAAGCCCCATA
Organism: Acetivibrionales bacterium; assembly: GCA_050945655.1. GTDB lineage: Bacteria > Bacillota > Clostridia > DSM-8532 > DSM-8532 > DTU059. Next base: position 23,313 of record JBMNTI010000020.1, read on the forward strand.
GAAACAATCGGCTTGGTTATTCTTTTTGCCAGATCCTTCACTATTGTCTCCATGTTTTGGTACAGGAAAGTATTGGCGGCTATTATTATTCCGTCCAGGCAATCACAACCGGCATGTTTGTAAAGTATATCACAGATAGTATTTTCGGGAGTGTCGCTATTGATATCTCTGCACTCAAATACTACCAAACGTGTATTGAAAGATGAAATCTTATTGTTGACAAATTTAGCTATTTCATTGCAATATTCATTATCCAGGGTTCCGATAATAAGACCAATTCTCATAAGAATACACCTATTTATTAAAAATAATACAATTTACCCATCTAAGTAATAATACCATCTTTATCCAACATAATAAAGTATAAATTAAAAAAGTCATATAAATACAAATTTATATATTAAATCTCCATGCTCTTACAGTGCGCAATATTTTAGTTGACGTTCCCTGTAATAATGTCTATAATTGAGTTGGTTGAAGATTAGTTTATTCTCTATTAGGTGAGGCTCCTATACGGATAAACGCTGCTGCCCGGAAAAGTCGAGAGACTCCAATGGGTAAACAGACATTGCCGGATTAAGGTTTTGTTTAATGTAGCTGGTTATACCAAAGCCGTATAGTGCCAAAGCTCGATGACGGGAGTGCGATCATTACGGAAATTAATGATGTAGTCCGCTCCTGCGGGCTTTTTTCAATATTGGAAAATTTGTAGGGGAGAACATTTAAGCAGACATTTTATCTGCCGGCGTGCTCTTTTTGAGCATATTCTTTGAGGGGTGATTATATAGAAAGTAGGTGATTCCTATGCTTGAGATTTATAAGACAGAGGCCGGAGGGCATGGGCTCCTAAGCTTGGATTTTATGGAAAAGGGCTGCTGGATCAATCTTGTAGCTCCCACCGAGGAAGAAATAGAATTGGTGGTAAAAAATCTTGACCTGGAGCGGAACTTCTTAAGAGATGCTCTTGATGATGAGGAAAAACCGCATATTGATGTTGATGAAGGCCAGACCCTTATCATTATTGACATACCGTATGTTTATGAGGACGATCAATCTATAAAGTTTGAAACGATGCCTATGGGGCTTCTTTTGGTGCGGGACGATTATATAATAACAATATGCAGCAAGCAGTCTTCAGTACTGGAGCGGTTTAGAAACGGGCAGATCAGAGACCTTTATACTTACAAAAAAACACGGCTTATTCTGCAAATTCTTTATCAGGTATCTACCGATTATTTAAAGTATTTGAAACATATTGATAAGAAAAGCGAGTTTATTGAGAAGTCGCTCCATAAATCGATGCGGAATAAAGAGCTATACAAGCTTTTAGACTTAAGCAAGAGCTTAGTATATTTTAATACATCCCTAAAATCCAATGAAACAGTTTTGGAAAGACTTTTGACCGGAAAATTCATCAAGCTATACGAGGAAGATGCCGACCTTCTTGATGACACAATTATAGAAAACAAACAGGCCATCGAAATGGCTAATATATATAGTTCAATTTTGAGCGGTACTATGGATGCCTTTGCTTCCATAATCTCCAACAATCAAAATGAGGTTATGAAATTCCTGGCGGCTATGACCATTGTAATGGCTATACCCAATATGATTTACAGCTTTTTTGGGCAGAATTTCGCCCTGCCTCTGCAAGGAAGTCCTTTTATGTGGCTGTATGTGCTTGCCGGATCATTGGTTATATCACTGATAATAGCTTTTGTGCTATGGCGGCGAGACATGTTTTGATTTGGCACAGCAAGGGGAACCTATCCGGACATATAAACTTGAATACTAATTTTATGTTGTCTTGCCCCATATTTGGGCAATGCAGGAACTAGTTTTTATTGGCTAAAGGCTATTATAAGCGGCTATCATAAAACGGTTTGATGAAATTGGCTATTGATTTTTCCACACGATTGTATTATTATATTTAATGCGTCTTTGATGGTGCATTATTAGCACATTAGAGCCGGAATATGCGCCCATAGCTCAACTGGATAGAGCGTCTGGCTACGGACCAGAAGGTTGTGGATTCGATCTCTGCTGGGCGCGCCAAAGACCGAGGATATTTAAACCCTCGGTCTTTTATCATACTTATAAATTGGGTATAACCATGAAATAAAATAATCTTTTCAAAAAATAATATTTTCCGGGACAGTGACAGATCCCAGATATTAGAAACTCTCAAATCAAGGATATGCTTCCCAAGAGCTTCTGTTTAAGATCTTTGAAAAGCGCGGCAGATTTTGTTGCATAAAAAAAGACCTTCGAATTAAACGAAGGTCTTCTTTATG
>JBMNTI010000021.1:0-24975 GCA_050945655.1 Acetivibrionales bacterium
TACTGCAACGTCTGCTCCATGATGAACCCCATACAAAATGACCGCTGCAAGCGGTGTAATAATCTGTTATTCAAATAAGGAGGCTTTTTATAATGGAGAGATTCGATACCATGCTGGAAGCGGCGGAACTTGCCGCAACACTCTGCGGAAGCTGGAGCTTTGCCACTTCCAATGATAGATACGACGTAAAAGGCTTGCTGGTGCTTGCCGAAACAAGCGACAATGAGAACCCCATCGACGAGGATAGCTTTTATGTAGTATCGCCCGCCGGAGCTATCGGCTTATGTAACGACGGCGAGGACATCGATTGGCTGTTTCTGTCTGACGCTGCGCCGAATGAGGATCTGCCGCTGACATACCAAGCTGAGCCGCAGATAAAGTTCTGCTCGAAATGTGGCTCCGGCGCTGTTCTCGGTGCTCGATTTTGCGGTCAGTGTGGAACAGCGCTATGAAAATAAAAGGCTAATTTGGATGTGGTTTTAGTTTTCCGTAATCAGTGTGCGTTGCTTTTTGAAATTGAATACTTCCGCGACTATTGCTTGTTCATGAATGATTCAATGAGTACAAATATCTCAAAGGTAGTCATTGACTGAAGTATATGGACGGTGTGTAACTTACATCGGTAACCTCTAAAACGAGGGGTGTGCAAAAGAGGTGCAAATTTTAACGATTTGATTTGAGCGGTGCATTTTATCAATAGTTAGTGCCTTTGCCAAATGAAAAAATTCCTATTCAAGCGTATTACAAGCATTGAATAGGAATTTTTGTGTCTCTAAAAATAACATTGACCGCACGTCTAATTAGTTTGATCACGTTTTCTCCCTGTCATTCGGGAGTATCGGGGTTAACATCAGGATTTTAAAAATACCGGCTGATTTATTTCTTTATCGTAGCATACATAAAGTATTTATATCCCAGCGGAGAAGACCAGAATCCTTCTATACTTTGATCGATAAGGTAAAGATCTACATAGTAGTAAATCGGGCAAAGCATACTGTCTTCAAATATCAAATCCTCAGCCTCATGCATAAGCTTAAAGCGTTCAGCAGGGTCGGTGGATGTCTTAATTTTTGCAATCAAAGCATCATATTCGGGATTAGACCATTGAGCATCATTGTTTCCGCTGCCGGTAATCCACATGTCAAGCATGCTGATCGGGTCGTTATAGTCTGACAGCCATCCGTTGCGGGCAATCTGATAATCGCCGTTCTTTCTGGTATTCAGAAATGTACCCCATTCTTGCTGAACCAGGGAAATCTTTACACCAATCTTACCCCACATATCCTGAAGTGCCTCGCCTATCGCTTTGTGGGCAGAACCTTCATTATAGATATATTCAATCTGGGGAAGCCCTTCACCATTGGGATATCCGGCCTAAGTTATGGCATCGATTATGCAAATTCATAAACAGACTTTATTCACTAAAACCTATAACCCTGCTATAGTATTATTTATTGACTTTTGACAATTCAGCATTGTCAACAAAATTATAAAGTGTGCCATCATATTTATCAATGTTAATATAAACCAGACTGTCCCATCGTATAACTACAGACCTTTAGCCGATGTCATGCGTGCCGCTTAGAATTCCATCTGGGAATTATTAGCAGTCGCTACGTAATCCTGCTCCGCTTCGCGCATGACATCGACAGCGGTTCCTATCAATGTTAAATTTGCTATTACGTTTTCGACCAGTCTTTCATTGATTCATACTTGTATATGAAGTAAACTATATATGAACATACGTTCTTTAAGAAGGAGACAAATTTGGCGAAAAGAACAAGTAAAACCGAAAAAACATCTGAACATGAACAGAATGAGCCTCTTCGTTTTAAAATATCGGTTCGGAATCTTATAGCATTTTCTGTAAAGGAGGATGCTCTTTGGAGCTTTTCATCATACCGGCTTGCCAATGAGGGTTCTTTGGCTCATGCTCAGCTTCAGGCCATCAACAGGGCTAATGGAAACTATGCCTCGGAGGTCTTTCTTTCACATTCCTTCGAGGCAATGGGTTGTATTTTAGAATTAAGCGGAAGAGCCGATGGCATTTGGAAAATTGGCGACAAGATCATTATTCAGGAAATAAAAACTACTGCAACACCGCTGTCTGAAATACATGAGAATTTCAGTGAGGCGCATTGGGCTCAGGGCAAGTGTTACGCCTATCTTTTATCGGTTATCGAAAACATCGATGAGGTGACTGTACGCCTCACATATTATGAACGGGACAAAAATGAAGAGAAGTCCTTTGACAGAACCTTTACAAGGGACAAGCTCCATCGGTTATTCAAAACTTTAATCCACCCTTATCTGGCCTGGGCGCTTTCCCAGGAAAGATGGAAAGAAACCCGGAACCAGTCGATAAAAGGAATCGTTTTCCCCTACCCGTCATTTAGGAAAGGCCAGAAGCTTCTTGCTTATAATGTCTATAAATGTATAGATGATTGCAAACGACTTTTTGTGCAAGCTCCCACAGGGATAGGCAAAACCATGGGTGTTCTTTATCCTTCAATCAAGGCTCTTGGCGAAGGAAAGCTGGACAGACTTTTTTACGCTACCGCAAAAACCACCACAAGGGGTATCGCCGAAACGGCATATAACATGCTTGCGGAGCAAGGCCTTCGTCTGAAAGTTCTGACCCTTACCGCTAAAGAAAAGGTATGCCTTAATGACGAGAAGAACTGCAGCCCCGATAAATGCCCTTTTCTATTGGGTTACATGTCACGTTCAAGAAAGATTGTAAAGGAACTGCTTAAAACCAACGACTTTTTCCCTCGGGAGGTAATAACACAAGCGGGACTGCGGCATGGCATCTGCCCTTTTGAGCTCAGTCTTGACCTGGCATTAAGCTGTGACCTTATTATATGCGACTATAATTATATCTTTGATCCAAGAGTATATTTAAGACGTTTTTTCGATCAAAAGAGCCGTGAGAATTTTCTCATTATGATCGACGAAGCTCATAACCTCTTTGATCGGGCAAGAGGAATGTACTCTGCAGAATTGAATGTCAGGGAACTTTTGGACATATCTAAAGAGATCAAAAAGGATTTACCATTAATAAATGCAGAAATCAAAAAACTCAGGAAAGCACTTTCCGCTTTGGAAAAGCAGACAGGAGAGCTGCTTTTCCAGGCAGGAGGAGTAAAGTATAATTTCTCAAAAGAGGCCCCTCTTAGTCTTAAGGCTCCTATCGTTGAATTTATAACCACAACCGAAAGCTGGATATCCGGTGAAAGAGATGAAAAACCATATACCGATAAGCTGATAAAGCTTTTTTTTGAGCTTCTTCATTTCAAGAATATTCTTGAAATATACTCTGAAAAGTATCGCATGCTAATTACAGGGAAAAAAACCGGATTCACGATCAAACTGATATGTCTTGACCCCAGAGCAATGTTGGCACGTAACATGTCGGCTGCAATAAGTACAGTCCTCTTTTCGGCAACCCTATCCCCCCTGTGGTATTTTAAGAGCATTCTCGGCGGCAGGGAGGAGGATATCACCCTGAGTCTTCCATCCCCCTTCCCCCGCGAAAATCTTCTGGTTTTTAACGAAGACTGCATAGAAACCCGCTTCCGCCATCGTGAGCAATATCATGAAGCTACTGCTCATGCAATATATGCATGGTCGTCCTCCCATAAAGGAAATATCATCGTTTTCTTTCCTTCATACAAATATCTTCTTGACGTATTGAATATTTTTAAAACCCTGGCTCCGGATTTTGAAATACTATGCCAGGATCGGGAAATGGACGAGCTTTCAAGAGAAGCTTTTCTGAAAAAATTTGATGATTTCGGAGATACACACCGTATTGCCTTCTGTGTTATGGGCGGAATCTTTGGTGAGGGTATAGACTTGACGGGGAATAAGCTTACCGGTGTCATTATAGTGGGTGTCGGCCTGCCTCAGGTATCACCGGAGCTGGAAATTATGCGAGACTACTACAATAATGAGGCTTCATCCGGTTTTTCATATGTTTATACCTACCCGGGCATTAATAAGGTACTCCAGGCAGCCGGCCGGCTTATCAGATCCGAGTCGGATTACGGAGCTCTATTATTGATTGATTCACGATTTTCATCATCGGAATATTTAAGTCTTCTGCCTGAGGAATGGCGACCAATCCCCAGAACATCCCAGGGAATAATTACGGGAGAGTTTGTCCGGAAATTTTGGAAGAGACTTTAATATTAATTAGAAGATTCCTAAGTATTTTTTGGCTGCCTTTATTGTGACGCGTGTCGCCGCATCAGCCGTAATGATATATGCCATGTCATCCCTTGCAAGATAAACACCTTTAACATTTGATTTTGCGGTATGGCGATCCATAATCTGACCGTCCTCATTGATAAAATACACTTCCGACTCGGCTATAACAGCAGCAGTTTTCTTCTTTGAAGATATCCCCGTCACTTTTGCATCAATGTCAAAGTGAGTTTTTTCGGTACCGTTACTGTTATATATTTTGATAGTAGTTAAATGGTGCCTCTCTCTATTAAACACTTCGCTGTTAAGGAGAGCTGTAATCGGGTATTTCCCGTTTATTACATTTGCCGCTGTTACGGAAAATCCTTCAAAGTCATGTTCCCACACTGTCCTATATCCGCTGTCAACCGCCGTTATGCTTTTTTCCCCATATACAAAAAGCCTTTCTCCCTCCACCGGAAAGCAGCCACCGAATATTTCATTTTCCCCTTTTATGCTTGCTTTCTGGTTCATTGAAGGATCCAAAAACTCGAAAAGCCCGTTTGCCTCAAGGCCGGACACTTCTATGCTGCTGACGGCAAAGGAAGCCTTATTAAATCCAGGAAAGTTCATTGCGGCAAAAGGATAATAATTGGATACCGTTCTGAGGGAAATCTCCTGGCCATCCCTTGAATAAGCACGAATTGTTCTCTTATACCCCGACTGCTCACTTTCGGTTATTAAAAGGATCCATATATCTGAGATGCTTGCATTTACAATAATCTCGTCAATGTTCTTTTCCCAGGATATTTTATTATTAGTTATCAAAGAAAAATAATGTCCCGCCAAATCCGCGACCAAAATATCATCCGCATAGGACTGGATAAACGGTTTTTTTAAGTTGACCGGAATATATGCTTTTTCCATACCATCAGGGTCTATAATTTTAACCGAGCTGATTGTAGCAACCGCCAGGTTATCGGACACAGCCGTACAATGCGCTTTTTCGCTTTCTTCGAATGTCTGGACTGTTTTGACCGTTTCCTTAAGCGCATCAATTTCATCGGTGGTTACAGTAAAAATACGATTATAAAAACCCGTCACACCATCCGACAATAAATCGAAAGGATTTATGTCCAGAAATGAATATAGAGTAACCCCCACAACTATCATCACAATTAACAGAAAGAGGGCCAGCTTTAAAAAACTGAAACCCCTTGTTCTATTTATCTTTTCTGTTTCCATTAATAAAATGATTCCCCTTCTTTAATCCTTAAAAATGCCCAGTACTTCTAATGCTTTTGAATACTGCCTGTCATTGTTCTTTCTAAGCTCATTTAAAGTTTCGTTGAGTTTTTCCAAGGTTTTAACATCTATTCTTCCGGTTACAGGCAGCTTGTTATCAGTCTGATATTTTTTTACGGCCTCAGTAGTGTCATTTTCGTAAAGTCTGTCCGCAATATCCAGGTATCCTGCAGCTTTCAATATTTTCTCGGCATTATAAACATCATTATTGTAATAATCCGGTTCCGCATATTCTTTAACAGGGCTTACCTTCGATAAATCAATACCGCCGGGATATATGGGATTTGGCTCGATAAATGAAGGATTAAGCCCTATCCCGTGAATGGATCTGCCTTTTGGGGTCAGATAATAGCCTGTCGTAATCTTAACCGAACCAATGATTTCATCTTCCTCGAGAAATACTCCATGATTGCTCAGCCAATCAATTTCGGTGACATAATCGGACCCAAACCTTTTACTGTATTTATTATAAGCTTCAGGTGTTAGAATTGAAAAGATATTCTGGAAAATACCCTTTCCAAATGTGGTCTCCCCTACTAAGAATCCCGCCCCGGAGTCTTCAAGGGCTCCTGCCAGTATTTCGGCAGCGCTTGCTGTGTTTTTGTCCACTAAAACAGCTGCTATATAATCCGGATGCATACCAAATGAATAAAATACTTGATCCTCATAATTCTCCGATTTAAAATCCAATGTGGTAATAATTCCTTCCGGAATTAATTTTCTTGCCACCGATACTGCTTCATCAACGTATCCGCCCGGGTTTCCCCTCAAATCAAGTATTATTTTTCGTATTCCGGCTTTGTCTATTTCTCTCATTACTTCGTTAAACTCTCTTGAAGTTCCCTTGTCAAAACTACCTATCGATATATAGCCTGTATTCCCCTCAATTCTATAATCAACGGTTTTCTTAATGACATCTCCCCTGGTAATAAACAAATCCATATTCCATCCATTGCGTATAATGGTAAGCCGGACTTCGGTTCCGGCCTTGCCTTTAATCAAATTGGCCGCCGATGCAGCATCCAAATCTTCTACACTTTTCCCGTCAACAGCTATAATAATATCAGAGGTGTGGAGCCCTGCCTTTTCGGCCGGTGAATTTTCAAATATCTCAACTACTATTATTCCGTTATCAGTGTCCTGAAGCACTGCTCCGATTCCCTGATATGTGTTGTTGAGATTGTTAAAATAAGCTTGTGTTTCCTCTTTATCATAGTACCCTGAATAATCATCCAGCTGTGAAAACATTCCCTTTAAAGTAACAACCAGAGCCTCTTCATCGGTCAGACCTTCATAGTACATTTCGGTCATAAATCCAAGCATGGCTCCCAGATATGAGCCGTACTCTTGTGCGTTTGACATAGGGGCAGCAACAAAAACAAAGCAGATCACCAAGATGAAAACAACATAACCTTTAACCTTTTTCATCGCGATTCCTTTCTTGCCATATCAGCTAGAATTCAATTATTCTATCTCTATAGTCTTTTATTAATTCGTCTCCCATATAAGTAATCAAATCAAATATCAAGTTAGCCGCATTTTCGTTAGTCAGCCGGTTCGCAGGATTAAATCTGCCCATATAATCAGGCTCTATCAAACCTAAGTTTGCCGCTACTGTTGCAGCGTTGCGTGCATAAGCGGGAATGTTGTCATTATCCGTAAAGGGAGTCACTGCTGCAGGGTAAGGAGCCAGATTCTCCAGACCTAAAGCCGAAACAATCATCTTAATAGCTTCCGCATTGGTAATATATGCATTTGGTCCGAAATTACCGTTGCCGTTTCCGCTGGTTATGCCTTTTTGATAGGCTTTCTTGATTTCTTCATAATAAAGGTCACCAGGTTCTACATCCTTAAACGGTGATATCTCCGGAGCTTTTTTACTTGATGTTCTTATGGTGCTTGTCAAAGCAGTTCTTACATCCGGATCCGCGGGAATATCCTTAAGGGTGTTCATTAGAATACCAACAAATTCTCTTCGGGTCAAATATCTGCCAACCTTAAAATTTCCTCCTGTCCCTGGAAGAATTTCAAGACCAAACAGAATACTTATCGGTTCCTCAGCCCAATATCCATTCAGATGCTTAATATCCGGAACCATGAGCCGGGACAGTTCTATTTGATTGCTTAGGCTTTGGATGTCGGCATATGTCTTCAAAACATCAGTAGGAAGACCATTTTTATCGAATTCAGGGAACCTTGCGGTGTAATCCAGGGTTGATTCCATCCATTGCTTTTTAACATATCCTCCGTTGAAGCTTATCTGTGTGGGCTCATTTTTTGCATATACAATCTGGTTAAGAGTGGCACTTGATACAACTATTTCGGCGGCTCCGCCCCACTTCACGGGCGGGGTCGCACTCTTTATATCTGTTTCCACCATCACATTTATTCTTTGTGTTTCAGTGCTGCTCCAATACTGATCATAAGCGTAGGTTCTTCCTGAAAGTGTTACCGTCACGGTATCGTTCGTGCCGGTTCCGATTGCATAAACCTTCTTTTCATAAAATTCACCAGTATGATAATTGATGGCAGCCTTAGGATCGGTGATCATGGACTGGGTAAAGCCGGAATCTATAAGACGGTAGGTTTTCCCTCCTACATTGATTACCTCAGTAGGTACACGGCTTAGCCTGGTGGATTCGGTTATCTGCCCGTTTATCTTGGTCTCCCTTGTTGTAGTATAGATAACCACCCTGTTCATGGTAATATCGGCTTCGGTGTTATCGAGTCTGTAAGTATATGTGGAGGTTACCACATCGTTCTTGTCGGTTTTCTTTATGGTCAGGATTCCTGTAAGCTTTACGGGAACTCCGGTTAGAAAACACATCTCAGAGTACAAATACTCATATTTCTCAATCGGGTTCTCAACCGATATTCCGCCTGCATATCCCATAGACCCTTCTACTGCCTTGACATCAAGGGGCATTATTATGATAAACGTAACCAAAATAATTATCAAGAGTTTTATAGAGCCTTTTCTCATCGTTATAAACCTCCGTAATGCCTTATTGGCACAATATAATGATACCTTCGCCGCTTTGGCTGTGGCGGATAATTCTGACCTCATCCCCGGGTTTAATCAGGGAGGTTGTCCCTATCTGTCCGTTTTTAATTACCACAGCGTTGACCGGTATGGTCAGGCTCAAGTCAGGGCTTGCCTCCCAGACATAATCCTCATTGTCATAAACTCTGGCCTCTTTAAGATTCAGAATTGCAGGGGTATCTGTTGCTTCACCTTCATTCCCACCGCTATCCTGCACCAGTCCGGCCACGCGTCCCATAACAGGCTGATCAGCATAGGGCGCCGTACTTATTAGACAAATCTTAGTTCCATCTGCCACTATATAAACGCTTTGGTTTATATATGAAGAATCCAGATTACGCACATTGCCCACTCCGTCTGCCTCTACCAAGCGAGTTACAGAAAGGTCTATATCAAACGTTTTCGGAGTGTTTGTAAATTCCCAGTTCACACCATTTAGCTGCACAAAGGATTCAACAGTAACACTTTTGTGTGGATCAACATCTTTGATACGTCCTCTGTATAGAATGAGTCCGCTTTGAGAGACCGGATCACAGACTATTACATTGGCCGTATACTTATTTCCATAAAGGGATTTTTCCATTGAAATCTTCACTGGATCCAAAGTTCCAAGAGCACTTACATCTATCAATCTGCCGTCTTTGACTGCAATGGTATACTTGTCATAAGTAATAAAATCCGATGTGTTTTCCAGCTCCAGAATACCGGCATCAGTCATGCCTAAAAGATTGTCCATCGTTGTTCTTTCAAACCCGGATGTGCCCCGGAATGCGGCCGATACAACCTTATCCGTTCCGTCATAGGCCTTTTTTGTAACAAAATAGACCATTCCCGCAGACCTTGCCGGGGGCTTCTCCTTGTAATCAATGCTGTACCCGAAGCTTTGTATCCCTATACCCGAAGTTGCTTCCCATCTTCCGTTAATAAACTCCTGAACACCGGATACGGCTATTGAAGAATTCATTATATCAAAAAACTCTACATTGCCTCTGTATATGCCGTTGACTGGTCTGGTCTGCTTTTCAATATCTATACCTGCTATATCAATACTATCACCGTTAGTCTGCACCAGTACCCTGATACGATCTCCAACAATAATATCGGAAGCGGAGCAAGGCCGGTTATGTTTATAAACAGGGAGACTCCCGGATAACGGGTAATTAACGAATGTTCCGTCATCTTTCTTTAAAACCAGCCACGTGGCTCTTATTAAGTAGGCCGTACCATACACCGTCTCATAATAACTTTTGACGCTTATTTTTTCTATGTAGCCTTCTTTATCAAGCTTTATAAAAGCCATATCCCCCGGCTTGATATCATCCACACCGACCTCATACCCGTCCCTTAAAACCGGAATTCCATATCCGTAGGTGAACTTGCGAAGTGTAAAAATTCTATCGGATTTATTGATGTCTACACCCGAGCCGTCTTCAAAATACAGAGTGATATAACCCAACGACGGGTTATTTTCCTTGACCACTCCGCTGAATAAACCTTCTTCCTCTGTCTGTCCAGGTTTATATGTTTCGGCAAATATATAATTGCCCGGTCCATGTGCGGACGATATGGATAGTGCTAATATAAAAGCCATAATAACGACTGCTTTTTTTGACCGCATTCGATTGCCTCCGATGTATAGATTCTAAAAGAATTATCGGCAATAAGAACAAGGTTGTAAACAGATTCTCTTTTACGCTTTTATGACAATTATTGCCCCGTGCTTTTAAGCTCGGTCACCAGCATACCCGATAATATAAGAAGGCTGCCAAGAATCATTTGGAGAGTCAATGTCTCAGTATTCCCGTTAACATCCGGCACAATCAAGGCGAAAACTGCGCCGAAAACCGGCTCGCAGGTTAGAATCAAGGCCGTTCTGGTAGGAGTTGTATGTTTCTGGGCTAAAGTCTGAACACCATAACCGAATGCCGTGCCCAATGCTCCCGTATAAAGAATAGTAAGTATAAGTCTGGAGTTAAAGATAAGAGGAGCCGCACCGGCACCTTTAATTGCTGCCACGACCCAGGTAAATATGTAGAATACCGCAGCGGCTGCAACCTGGATCATGGCTAAGTGATATATATTCATATCCGATGCAAATTTGTCAATGAAGATAATTTGAAAGGCAAAGCACAAAGCGCAAAAGAGGGTCAGGGTATCTCCTATAACCCAATTGCCTTTAAAGCCCTTGAGTAAAAAAAGCCCTGCAGCTGCAAGAAATACTCCGAATACAGCGTTAATCGGCGGCTTTTTTTTTAGCAGTAAAACCGAAATTATGGGAACCATTATAACATTGAGACCTGTTATAAAGGCTGAATTAGATGCAGCGGTAGTTTTCAGCCCTAAAACCTGAAGCGTCATTCCCGCATAAAGCAACAGCCCGATTAATGAGCCTCGCCAGAGATCTCTTAAATTTATTCCTTTAAGATGTCTATTGAAAATAATTGCCATAACAATTGAGGCCACTAAAAATCTCATGGCAAGATACGCATATGCCGGAATGTCCTCCGATATATTTTTCATGATGATAAAAGATGAACCCCATATCACCGTAATGCTAAGAAGCGATAAATCTGCTTTAAGTTGTCTGGTCATTTGTTCTTCCTTTAATTTCTACTTTCGGTGCAAAATAATTTACCCCCACCTAAGAGGAGGGGGACATCCTAAATTTCGTTACTGCCGGATTTCCGGTGGTCAATCCCGCATGAAAGCGAGCCATCGGCTTATCGGCTATTTATTATTATACGCATCATGCATGTATTGTCAACATAGGATGCACATTAGCCCGGCAAACTGTGAAAAAACTTATAATCTAACAACCCTGCTTTCCTTAACCACAGCAGGGACGCCAATAAATTATTTAAATTATTGTTCGCATAAAGAATTGAATAGCACGAGAATAAAGCATAAATCCTTTCAGACTTATGTCGTGCAGCTTTATGCCGTATATTATTTAATTATTAACATCATAAGCTTATTGAACCAGGATAGAACTATTGAATTTGTATAGGTTTCAGGAATCTTGATAATGTTTAATGCACCTAAGGTGGGGACAACGAAAACAAAGACGACATAGCATATCAATATTCCCACTGTAAAGCCCAGCGCCATACCGGCTGTCCGGTTTGCCGTTCCCAATACGGTACTGGCGCTCAAGACCTTCGTTAATAGCTTACCGATTATTACTATCAGCAATTTTACCAGCATGAAAAGAATAAAAAATGCCAGAACCTTCAGAATTGTGAATACAATAAGATCATTAACGGTAACAACAGTTTCAGAGTACATATTTTCTGTTCCGGCCGCGGTTTTTGTGACCTCCATCAGTTGCTTTAACAGGGGATTCTCTGTAATTGCGGTTTCTATCTCCGGAATTTTGTTTATTACGCTCAATGCAGTATCAGACTGGGTATCGGCAATTTTTAAGCTTCCTATTGAAGAAAAAGCAGGCACCACTTCGCTTAACTTATTGGCTATTGAATTACCTAGAGTTGTTTTTTGCATGACTATAAGGGTAAGTTTTGGGGAAAACAAATAAGCCGCAAGTATTCCGATTAAATAGCCTGCGAGACTGAAAACTGTATTTATTAAACCTTTTATATAGCCTTTTAGCCCAAAGAGAGCTATAATAATAACTATTGCATAGTCTACCCAATTAAAGTCAAAGTCAAGTAGCAAATCGGCTGCTATAAAAAGAACTACGGCTAATAACAGAATAATTAAGGGCAGACGATTCATTGCAGTGGCGGCGGGTTTTGGCTTACCATAATTTTGGCGCAAGATTACACCCCCAAAAAGGTCGCTAAAGGTATCAATTTATCTGAACAAAGACAAATTGATACCTAAAAACAGAAGAATAGATACAATTAAAATGCTGATTTTCACAACGTTTTTTCTCAACAGCAATGTAAAATCCTCCTTTTATAGTATCGTATTTTCTGGTGTCATTATATCATTACGATAAATGTTTGTAAAATATTTTTAAAACTACTGTAATAATCGAGGTGGGAACATGCCATTTGACGGCATATTAACTAATAAAATAGCACAAGAACTTAACAGTATTCTCCTGGGGGGCCGGATAGGGAAAATACATCAAATCGGTAGGGATGCCATTGTAATTCAAATACGCGCAACAGGCGAGAATCACAGGCTTTTATTATCATGCAACGCATCCTCGGCCAGAATCCATCTTACAGAAAGGCAATTTGAAAATCCCGATAGTCCTCCCGTCTTTTGTATGCTTCTTCGTAAACATTTTTCGGGAGGAATCATTAAAGGCATTCTGACAAACGATTTTGAACGCATCGTTACTATTGAAGCCGAGGTCACCGATGATTTAGGGGATCGCAGCATGAAACGACTTGTAATTGAAATAATGGGTAGGCACAGTAATATTATTATTCTGAACAAGGATAACATAATAATTGATGCAATGAAGCACGTCGATAGCGAGATGAACCGAGTCCGTGAGCTGCTTCCCGCAAGGGTTTACATGCTTCCTCCTTCCCAGGATAAGCTTAATCCGGCTTTAGACAATACCCTGGATAAGATAGTGAAAGCCGCTCCTCAGTGCGGAAGAAAGACAGAATCCTTTCTTCTTGACAGACTGAAGGGGTTTTCACCCGTTTTGTGCCGGGAAATATGCTTCCGTACCGGCATCGACGGATCCACACCGGCCAATAAGCTTACCTTTCATGAGCTTATTAGGTTAACTGAAACAATAAAAAATATTATGGGTGAATTCGGTGCGTGCCCAAACCTTATTTATGGCGATGTTGCCGATAAACCTGTAGATTTCCATTGTGTCAGGCTTCTCCAGTACTCTTCATACAAAAGCTTTGATACTATAAGCAGAGTTGTCGAAGAATACTATACCCTTAAAAACGGTAAGGAGTTTAACACACAGAAAGCCAAAAATCTTCAGAACGTTGTTTCAAAGCTTTTGGAAAAAAGCGAAAAACGGCTGGCTATTAATCTTTCGACATATGAAGAAAACAAAAATTATGATGAGTTCAGACTATTCGGCGAGCTTATTACTGCAAACATTTATGCCCTTTCAAAGGGAATGGAGAAAGCTAGTGTGGTTAACTATTACAAAGAAAATGAGCTTGTTTACATCCCGCTTGATAAGGACAAAACACCGCAGCAAAACGCACAGGCTTTCTTTAAGAAGTATAATAAAGCCCGAACCGCTTTTTTATACGCTAAAAATGAGATTGCTGTGCTTCGGGATGAGATCTCCTACCTGGAAAGTGTTCTTTTTGCCATTGAAAATGCGGAAAGTTCGGACCAGCTATCCGAAATACGCATGGAACTAATAGAACAAGGTTATTCCAAGCCAATGGGCAGGAAAGGGCGAAAGACTCTTCCACCTAAGGTGCTTCCACAAAAAATAATATCTGCGGACGGATTTGAAATATTGATCGGTCACAATAATAAGCAGAATGATAAGCTAACTCTGAAGCTTGCCAGACATGAGGATATCTGGCTTCACATCAAGAATTTCGCCGGATCCCATGTTGTTATTAAAACCGAAGGTAAAGAGGTTCCGGATTCTACAATAATTGAGGCTGCCCAATATGCGGCCTGGTTCAGCAAGGCTCGCTCGTCAACCAAAGCCGAGGTTGACTATACCCATGTGAGAAACGTGAAAAAGCCGTCGGGAGCAAAGCCCGGTATGGTGATATACGTGAATTACCATACCGTTATCGTCACACCCAAGAAGCCTGCAGAGTAAGACAGGGGGACGGCTCTTCTGTCTAAAAAGAACCTTGCATCTGCTTTATTATGTTTACCAGATTTGGCGGGTACAGGGTTCTCGCATCTAACTTATGCGGCACGCATGATATCGACAGCCTGCGCGAAAACTGTTTTGATATGCATTTTTATGATATTTGATAATGCAACCGTAAATAAACGGCGAGCTTGCTGCGATTTAAAGCGAAGCATGGATTGCGTAGGGAGCGTGACTGGAAACTGGATGTTGGAGATGGAGCGATAAATCGCAGCAAGCTATAGCCGCTAAACTTGCCATAGGTTAATCATGCGAAAAGTCTTTCCATACTTTTTTTAATACCGTGGTACACCTTTTCTTTGTCAATGGTCTTATACTCACCATTTTCGTAGAGAATGACCCCATTTACCATTGTAAGACATATATCCGAGCCCTGAACCGAATAGGCAAGGGCCGATACAATATTGTGAACAGGCATTAAATGGGGTTTATCCATATCAATCAGAATAATGTCGGCTTTGGCACCCTTTTTTATCACACCCAGATCATTTGTTCCGAGGGCCGCCGCACCGTTTAATGTTGCCATCTTTAGCGATTCGGAAGCGTTGATGAGAAGCGGGTCATGATTCACTCCTTTTTGGATAAGAGCGGCCAGATGAATTTCTTCAAACATATTAAGATTATTATTACTTGATGCTCCATCGGTTCCCAGAATCACATTGACGCCCATGCTCAAGGCATCAGGGATAGGAGCTATACCGCTGGCAAGCTTAAGATTGCTGGAAGGATTGTGAGCTATAGTCACATTATTATCAGCCAGAATTCTCAAGTCTTCTTCCATAACCCATACACAGTGGGCTGCTATGGTTTTATGTTCAAAAATACCAAGGTCGTATAAATGTCTGGTTGGTGTTTTCCCATACTTCTTAATACAGTCCTCATGCTCAACCTGAGTTTCATCCAAATGCACATGGATAGGAGCGCCGTATTTGTGCGCCGCTTTGCTAATGGCTCTTATATATGCGGGTGAGCAGGTATAAACAGCATGCGGCGCGAAGGCTCCCGTTATCCTCCCGTTGGCCGCGCCATTCCACTTTTTATAGAAATCAATGGTTTCGTTCAAGCGCGCATCATTGGAAAAGTCAGAGCCGTCATCGGTATTTATCATCCCTCTGGACAATTGGGCACGTATGCCGGATTCTTCCACAGCTTGCGCCAGGTCGTCCATATGGTCATACATATCAACAAAACAGGTGGTTCCTGATGCCAAAAGCTCCATAATTCCCAAAAGAGATCCATAATAAATATCTTCTCCGACCAGTTTTTCCTCAGCGGGAAAAATATGTTCAAAAAGCCAGGTCTGTAGATTCATATCATCTGCGTAATTGCGAAGAAGTGTCATAGGGACATGGCAATGTCCATTGATAAGCCCGGGCATCAGAAGCTTTCCGGATGCGTCAATTATCTTTGCATTATGTTTTTGTTCATTATTAAGGTTGCCGACAGCGCTTATAATACCATTCTCCACAAGGACATCCCAGACTTTCGGTTTTTCCGTGCCATTGGCCTGTACCAGCACCACAGCGTTTTCAAATACATATTTCATGATAAAATTCCCCTTATTTATTCGTCAGACGAAAACTGTTCCTGGCAGTCCTACTGCGGTTTAAAGGCCAGCAAAACACAATCTGCTGTTCTCTTTGCCGCTCCATTGATGCTGCGCGGCTATCCCGCCCCCTCTACCACGGGATTATTTTCGACGGGAGGTATGGCAGTTATAGTGATATTTACACTATACTCGCCTATCAAACTAACACTATTGGGAACCTTTACCGTGAGCGGAACCTCGTGTTCCCCCGGCAAAAGATCACTCACATATACCGATAATTTTATATCACTGGCTTTTACCGCATTCACATCCGCACTTTTACCTTTTATAGTTATCGGGACGGTATCGTTTGTTATCCTGTAGTTCATTGTACCTGCAGTATCCCCATGGAAAATTGATATATGACTGGATGACATATTTATATTGCGGGTAACATACTTTTCTATAACCACATCAGCCGAAAGCCGTTCGGCGTCCTCGGCAAACAGGGTTGCACCCTTTGGCAGACTTGCTGTCAGAGGTGCTGTAAAGGTTTCTGATTTGTCGGTAATATCAATTGCTTCCGTATTTACGTTAGTTATTCTATCAAGTACACTTTTACTTCCAATTACACGTACATTCGACAATGAATATGTTATTTCTTTTAAATAATAGTCATTTGCCGGATTTCCTTTGATAGATGCAATAACCGGAACTTTTTTTGCAAGATTAAATGATACAATAACCGGAACCTTCCCTTCAAATTGCCTCAGAGGCTGTCCTTCGCTATCCAGTATTACTGCGCGCATAACAATTTCTTTATTGTCGTCGGCTTCATCAAGGTTTACATAAGCAACAACCTTACTTACCATTGACATACTGCTTTCTTTTTCTTCAAGAATAACATTATTTGGCTCTACCTTTAGGTTAACAAGCTCGTAACCTGAAGGCAGTGAACCTATAAACTCAATCTCTACAGGATATTGCTTTCCTACGACCCGTTCAAAGTTAAGCGTCACCGACGACGGATTTATTCCCATCATGATAATGTCCTGATCACCGAGGTACTCAGGAGCATTAATATTTATACGCTTATAACCAGGCACGGTAACCCCAGATAAATCGATATCAACCTTAAAATCATTGGCAGTAACACTTGATATCTTCTGCCTTCTCCCTTTTATTTTCACATCGACATAAGCGGGAAGCGGAGTTCCCACAATCTGAAAATTATTGTTTTGAAGCACGTCCACATTACTGGTTAAAGGGACGGCTATTGTTCTTTCTTCAAAAGGATTTTCCGTGTCCAGTACTACAAACCAAATCAATATGGCAGTTAGTATGGATACGATTTTTACGACCAAATCCTTTTCAAATAAACTATTTATCAGCTTGTTCATCCTGTTTCACCTTTCTGAATGTAAAAAGCTTCCTGTCGGTATCACTGTCAAGCAGGAATTTGGTCAAAGCTTTTCTAAGCATGTCCGCGGTAAGATTTCTTGTAAGTCCTCCGCTATGGGCATATGAAATTTTCCCGGATTCTTCGGATACTACAACAGCTATTGCGTCCGACACCTCTGTTATTCCCAGAGCTGCCCGGTGGCGGGTGCCTAATTCCCTGCTCAGCCCGGCATTCTGAGTAAGCGGCAGATAACATGCCGCAGCTTTAATCGTATTATTTCGAATAATAACCGCACCGTCATGCAATGGTGTTTTCGGTGTAAAAATATTAACCAGAAGCTCCGCTGACAGCGTTGCATCCATTTGAGTCCCGGTGTTAACTATATCACCTATTTTGGTAACTCTTTCGATTATTATGAGGGCTCCGATATATTCCTGGGATAAAACCGAGCATGCCTGAACAATAGCCTCAATGGCAGATATGGTCTTGACTCTGTCTTCGTCGGTTTTTCTCAGCATAATATCCTGAAAACCACTGCTTCCGAGTTTTTCCAATGCTCTTCTAAGCTCCGGCTGAAATATGACAATCAAACTGAAACCAAAGAGCTGTATCGCTCCCTGTAAAAGATAGGCAATAGTCTTAAGCCCTAAAATCTGGGAAAATTTAGAAAATATCAATATAAATATTAGTCCCTTAACCAACTGAAGAGCACGAGTTTCACGTACAAGCTGAATACCTTTGTAAACTACATAAGAAACCAAAGATACTTCAATTATCAATCTGATAATATCCAGGGGGCCATTCAGCCCTAAAAAATTCATAATGTAACTTAAAATACCATCTATTGTTATACTTCCGGGCACACAAAAAGCTCCTATCTTAAATATTACCTAGAATTCCTAAATTACTTGAATCTACAATAAATTATATCCTCTAGTATAAATAATTGCAATAAAGTGATACCCATATAGCAGCCATATAAATCTGCACCATGCCTTCTCACTTTTTCAACAATGATGCGAAAACTATCCTGGTATAATCAGGATCCCAACCTATATTATTGTGAACCCTGTAAAATGTTAAACACTTATCTTTTCTAATAATAGCTCCAGAGCCATCTTTGGCTCAATAAGCCCCTTTTTGTATTCTTCCTCCGCTTCCATGCAATGTTTTAATATCTTTTTTAAGTACTCAATATCCATACCGGAAGCTTGTTGAATCATTATTTTCAGGGCATATGGATGCTTACCCTGGAAATATTGGTTTATTTGGGTCTGTGTAGCTCCATCTTCTATAAGAAGTTTTAGCTTTAATATTTCCCCCGTCTGTTTTGAAAGCATAGCCAAAATCTTTTGTTCGGGTTCCTTTAAAGCGATAATATCGTTAAGAATATTTAATGACACAGGAATGTCCCTTTTGGCTACGGCATCCAAAAGGTCAAATATGACACTTTTTATGGTCGGTATTGCCATAAGCTTGACGTCTTCAAAGGTTATATCTTTTCGCTCGCCCGCGTAATAAGCTAATTTAAAAATCTCATTTCTCAATGTATACATATCGGAGTCACTGATTGCAACAAGATACTGGGCTGCCTCATATTCAATCGATTTATTAAGTGATCTCATACCCTTAACAACCCAGGGTACAAGTTCCGAAGGTTTATTACGATTAAATTCCAGCGCAAGCCCATTTGCCGCAACCTGCCTATATATCTTAAATCTTTTATCTGCCTGATTTTCTATGAATATGAGGCAAGTGGTATCGGGGATGTCAGGTATATATTTAATTAAAGCTTCCTGATCTTTATTTGCCTGTGGAGCTTCTTTTTCGTGTTTTAATATGTCTGTGGCCATTGTGTCTTCCTCTTGAGTGTTTGCGGTTTTCTTTGACTTGCTGATAAAAAACCCTGAGTTTTTTACAATAACCATCTTTCTTTCAGCGAATACAGGGAAGGTATCACAAGCATCAAAGAGATCATCAATATTAATATTGTTCTCAAATAGCGACAAATTAAGGCTTTCACTATCATTTGCCAGAATCAGTTTTTTTAGCTCCCCTACGTAGTAGTCAATCAAAAACGGCTCATCCCCGAAAAAAAGATATACTCTTTCGGGAGCGTTTGTCTTAAGCTGCGCTTTCAGCTTATCCAGACTCTCCTTATTACTATCTTTTACAAAGCTCTTTGAACCAAAACTTTTCCCAGCCATTTATATTAACCCCCGATTACTCATCAGGATTATATTATATCATAAGTCCGTCATAGCAATTTATTGCTGCGTGCCGTTGTCAGACTGTGCGAAAACTATCAATAGTATTAAATCTATGCAGGTTTAGCGGCTATAGCTGACATTTGTCATCCTGAGCGTCAGCGAAGGATCTGACATGCAGGAGCATCCATCGGTTGTTTATAAACCATGCATATTGCACATTCCTGCATGTCATCCTGAGCGTCCAGCTAAGGATCTTATTGTTTAATCCAAAGATCCTTCACTCCACTTCGTTCAGTTCAGGATAACATGCATGGCGCGTAGCTTAATGAGGAATGACATCTATTGTCCTGCTTCTTGGCCGTTTTGCTCCCTAATAAGCAGTGTTACGTCCGCAATCCATGCTTCGCTTTAAATCGCAACAACCACGCCGCTTATTTACGATTACACAATCAAATATTATAACCTGCATGTTAAACAGTTTTCGCACAGGCTGCCTCAGGCGGCATTGGATGCGTAGCAGACAAGCTGCTTAGTGCTATAACGTCTTCGGGCTCCCGTAACCCATACAAAAGGAGGAAGCAAATCCATGCTTCCCCGCTGAATTGTTAACCGTAAACTTATGCCCGGATCCTTATTTCCTCTAAAATCTTTTTAATAAAGTCATCAACGCTCATTGTTCCTAAATCCCCGTCTTTTCTGGATCTTACGGCAACCGACCCGCTTTCAAACTCCTTATCACCTATAACAAGCATATACGGGATTTTCTCAAGCTGAGCCTCACGGATTTTATATCCGATTTTTTCGTTTCGGCTATCTATTTCAACATCAATTTCATGCTCCTTAAGCTTTTCAGCTACCTTTTGAGCAAAATCATGATGCTTCTCTAAAATTGGGATAATCTTGGCCTGAACCGGAGCGAGCCATACCGGGAAAGCACCTGCATAATGCTCAATCAGTATTCCAAAAAATCTTTCAATTGATCCTAAAAGCGCTCTGTGAATCATGTATGGCCGTTTTCTGCTTCCATCCGGAGCAACATATGTCATATCAAAGCGCTCGGGTTCATTAAAGTCAAATTGTATGGTGGAGCACTGCCATTCACGGTTCAGTGCATCCTTAATCTTTATGTCGATTTTAGGACCGTAGAAGGCTCCGCCGCCTTCATCCACGTCACACTCCAGACCCTCGGCTAAGACCGCATCCTTCAATGCTTTGATAGCTTCGGCCCACATACTCTCGTCACCCACATATTTATCCTTTGGTTTTGTAGATACATAAATTTTGTAATCCTTAAAACCGAAATCGTTGAGCATGGTAAGACAGAATCTCAAAACCCTGCGAATTTCAGCGGGCATTTGCTCAGGAGCACAGAAAAGATGGGCATCATCCTGGGTAAAGCCTCTGACCCTTAAAAGTCCGTGAAGTGCTCCACTTTTCTCATAGCGGTAAACAGTGCCTAATTCAGCCCATCTGTATGGCAAATCGCGGTAAGAATGAAGCTTGCTTTTATAAATGGCAATATGGAATGGACAGTTCATAGGCTTGGCGTAGAAATCCTGTCCATCTACATCCATTGCCGAGTACATTCCTTCCTTATAGAATCCGAGATGGCCAGATGTCTCCCAAAGCTGTCCTCTTCCTATATGAGGAGTATTGACCAGGTCGTATCCGTTTCGAAGATGCTGTTTTCTCCAGAAGTCCTCAATATGCATTCTGACACGGGCTCCTTTCGGGTGCCATAACACAAGCCCCGGACCAACTTCCTCATCAAAAGAGAATAAATCCAATTCCTTGCCCAGACGCCTGTGGTCGCGCCTTTCGGCTTCTTCCAGCATCTTCAGGTATTCTTCCAGCTGGCTGGCCTTAGGGAAAGCCGTACCGTATATTCTCTGAAGCATCTTGTTATTCTCATCGCCCCTCCAGTAGGCGCCTGCCAGCTGCATAAGCTTTACTGCTTTTATCTTACCGGTTGACATCAGGTGAGGCCCCGCACAGAGATCGGTAAAATCTCCCTGCTTATAGAATGAGATCTCCGAATCTTCCGGAAGTTCTTTTATAAGCTCAACCTTATAAGGCTCATTCTCCATTAGTTCAAGAGCTTTATATCTGGGAAGGGAAAACTTCTCAATGGGAATATCTTCCTTAATGATTTTCTGCATTTCCTTCTCAATTGCAGTCATGTCTTCGGGAGTAAAATTTCTTTCCAAATCAAAATCATAGTAGAAGCCGGTATCAATAGCCGGACCTATAGCCAGCTTAACACTGGGAAACAGCCTCTTTACAGCCTGGGCCATTATATGCGACACCGTATGCCAATAGGTGTGCTTCCCACCTTCATCATCGAATGTCAAAAGATTCAACCGGCAATCTTCGTGCAAAGGTGTCCTCAAATCCTTAAGTTCCCCATTTACTTCCCCGGCCAGAGCCACACGGGCAAGACCTTCACTGATGTCTTTGGCAACCTCAAGAATAGTGGTTCCTTTATTATAGGATTTTTCGCTGCCGTCTTTTAATTGAATTTTTATCATATTTGTTCACTCCTTTATAGTCAATCAAAAACTAAAAAGCTCACATCCAAATGCACGATGCATTCAAGGATGAGAGCTTGTACTCACACGGTTCCACCTTGATTACAGGTTTTTCAACCTGTCACTCAAAATAGGCTTAAAGCCACAGATTATAACGTAATCAACGTGACAGCTTACTTAATATTCAGCAATCCGGCTCCGGGGCGGTTCAATACCATGATACGCAGGATGGCTTACAGCCTGAGACCTTCCCTCTCTAAAGCGCTCTTTATGGTTTTGCATGTCCCCTTCAAGGCTTTTATATATAATAAGTTTAGATTCATAATACATTATAGCTATTTTCTTGTCAAACGTTAAGTTATAACAGGACGGTGTCAAATTGTTGTTGGTTTTTTGGTTGACCAACATGTTTTATCTTTTTTTAAGACATAACCTATGATCTAACCATCCTCGTTAGTTATCGGTAATACCTCTAAGATCCTTTGCTTCGCTCAGGTAGACAATCCATTACTTCGTTCAGGACAATAATCATTTTTGAGTCAGCCCCCAAGAACAAACTTATTTATCACATGTGCTATACCGTCTTCATTGTTTGAAAGGGTAATATAATCGGCTTTCACTTTAATAGCTTCCACCGCATTTCCCATTGCCACTCCCAAACCGGCATACTCAATCATGGACAAATCATTATATCCGTCACCGACAGCAATCATTTCACTTTGTTTTATACCGAAGAATTCACCCAGTTTTTTTATACCGAGAGCTTTCGTTGCATTTTTATCGTTAAACTCAAGAAAAAAAGGCAGTGAAGTATGGTAATTGATTCTATCTCCCAACACCTGCTTAATCTCTTTTATGTACCCAGCCATTTTTTCAGCATCATCATACCATAGAACTTTTGTGGCCCCTTTTTTTATTATTTCATCCCTGTCCTGCATGAGTATGGGTGTCACTTTGGAACTCCTTATATATTTATTTACCTTCTCATTCATCTTGTTTACATATAGCCGGTCGTTCTGCCAAAGCATCATAGTGACATTATTGTTCTCAGCCAGTTCAAGAATTATCTTGATATATTCACAAGCAAGCTTTTGTTCAAAAACAACTTCTTTTGATTTGCTCATAACTATCTTGGCGCCATTGTATGTAATAAGCGGTACATCAAGGTCCAAAAGACTGCTTATGTATTCGATCCCCTGAATTGGTCTGCCTGACGCAATCGTAAACACCAATCCATGTTCAACGCCTTTCTTGATGGCTTCCAAAGTGGCAGGAGTAATCTCACCTTTGTTGTTCAAAAGTGTTCCGTCAATATCTACCGCCATAAGTTTGTACTTCATGTTGCAACTCCTATCTTAGTCATCCTGGTTATTATTTAAGCAGAAGCTTATGTATAGTAAGAGAATACATCGCTTCCATAATGTCTTATAACCTCAAGCTGGGGAAACTCATTTTCGAGGATATCAGACATTTCGTCAACAAATATTATTTCGGTCCCGTAATGTCCGGCGTCAACCGTAAATATTCCGTTATGCACAAGCTCCTGAGCATCATGATACTTTAAGTCCCCGGTTATAAGAACATCCGAGCTGATTCTGACAAGCTCGTCTATAATAACTCTGTCATAAGCGCCGTTATAAACCGCCGCTTTTTTTACTGTCTGAGGAATCCGACCTGCATATCTTAATGCGTTAAGGGAGAGCTTCGATCTTATCATGTCCAGAAATGTCATTCCGTCAACCGGGTCGATTTCCCCATATCTTCCGGCGCCATATTCAGCCGAGTCGTACGAAAAGCTCTTTAATACCCTAATATTTTTCAGCCCCAGCTTTTCGCAAAGCAAATCACTGAGGCCTCCGTCTGCAGAGTCAAAATTCGTATGGCAGCTGTAGAGTGCCAAATCATTTTTTATCGCTTTTATCAGAAGACTGCTTTCTTTAGTTGTTCCGGTAAACTTCTTCAATGCTTTAAATACTGTGGGATGATGAGATAAAACCAATTGGCAGTTCTGAGAGATAGCATCTTCAATGGTTTCGTTGTCAACATCAAGACAAACTAAAACCTTTAATACTTCCGTATCCGGATTTCCAAAAACCAGCCCGCTGTTGTCATATGCTTCCTGTAAGGAAATAGGAGCCTTTTCCTCCAAAAAGGAGATAATCTTCATTAATTTCATATCTTCATCCTCCCAAGTAATTGAACAGGGCTGTCAGCTCTTGCAAGAGCTTTTCCTCTGTTTCAATCTTTTCGGCATTGTAAGTGGCTTTTGCGCTTTTCAGCCCGTTCAGCGCCTTTTTTTGTTTTCTTATATGGTCTTTTACCCAATCCTTCAGCAACGGATCATTATTTTTAATCAACATATCACCAATGAGTTCCTGGATTCTATCACAGTTTTCCTTCCTTGTTCCGGTATATCGAGTCAAAATTGCCAGATAGAGTTTGTTCCCTTCATATGCCAAGGCTTCGTTTGAAATCTCAAAGCCGTTTTCCCATAAAAACGGTCGGATAATTTCCTGACGGGTCATGGGTTGAATAATAATATAATTGGCTTTACGGGCAATGTTAATTGATTCTGAAATCAGCTCGGTAATTAATATGCCGCCCATTCCGGCCATGACTATTACATCGGCTTCTTCTTCCGCAACAGGCGTAAGGCCGCTTCCCAAACGTAATTCCACCCTGTTTTCAAGCTCATATTTTCTGCGGGTTTTTTCTGCTCTTTCCAACGGACCGGATTTAACATCACAGGCCAAAGCCCTGTTGCACCTGCCGTTAAGCAGAGCATAAGCGGGAATCAGGGCATGATCGGTTCCGATATCAGATAGAGTATCGCACAGGGGAATCATGTCATAAATAAGCTTTAGCCTGCCTTTTAGAACCATATATTTACCCTCGTTCGTTCAGCATTAATACCTCGCTGGACTGTGTGTAAACTATCAATAGTATGATACTGGGGTCAAAACTAATGGTTTAAATG
>JBMNTI010000022.1:0-24688 GCA_050945655.1 Acetivibrionales bacterium
GCTTGCACATCACTTTTTTTCATGTTACTTTGTTCTTAGTCATTTCCATTTGTAGGTTTTTCCCTTTTTAAAACCTACCAGAGGTCTTTTAGGTCTCATTTCTTCATACTTAGTTAACAGAGCCTAAATCTTGATACCAATGGCCTCATTAACACTGCTAATAATATAATCAGGCGGACGTCTTGTGCCATGACGGTCCGGAATTTCGACAATGAGTGGTCTGGAGTGGTTCAACTTAATATCTGAGATAATATCGGGGATCATCTCCGCTACAATCTCAGTAATAAGGATGATTCCAATCTTCTTATCTGCCACTGTCTTTTTTAAAGCATCCAGAGCTTCCTCCTGCTGGTGGACAACAACACCTTCAACTCCGGCCAGCCGCATGCCTATTCTTGTATCAATATTGTCGCTTATAAGAAACATCTTCATTTTATAAACTCCGGCTAAGCGTTAAGAATCAGGATCGATACTATAAGCCCGTAAATTGCAATACCCTCGGCAAGACCGACAAAAACGAAAGCCTTACCGAATATTTTCGGATCTTCGCTTAAAGCGCCTAATGCGGCAGCGCCGCTTGAGGCTACGGCTATACCTGAGCCTATGGCCGAAATCCCGATGGCTAAAGCTGCCGCAATATACTTAAGCCCACTGGCCGTTGAAGCCACAGCTTCGGCTCCTTCTGCCGCAGATGCGGAAATTCCGCCGGACAGCAATACAATTGTTGATACGATCAGAATTCCGATCATTGCAGTAATGTTCATACCCATAAGCTGCTTGTAGTTTTTGCCCTTGATTCCTTTATTCACACAGGTAATACCTATGCCGACAGTTGATAATACCAGAGCAATTGCAATAATTAATACAAATCCCATAAAAAATGACCTCCATAGCTTATTTGTTTTCTTCACTAACTATTTAATCTATAAATTATTTATATCCTCAATCATCAGAAACCCTAACAGGCTTAAATTCATGGCCTTCACCGATATAATAACGGCCGAACATCTCATAGAATTCAAGACGCATACACTGGATCCCTACGATAAGTCCTTCAAGGCCTATTGTGATGATGTTCCCAAGGATAACGACCAGTATCCCGCCTGCTCCCCTCATCATTCCGAACAAAGTCCATACCGCAAGGGACAGTCCTGCGTGATTGAGCGCAAAAGCCCCTACTCTCGCAAACGAAACCGTGCTTGAAAAGAACGAAAGCAAGGTTTCAAACAGATCAAAGCCCGACTCAACAAAATAAATGCCTTTTTCATGGGGCATAATATGGTCCTTGCCTAAAATCAGGTTTTCAAGGGGCTCCTTAAAGAAAATCATCAAAGTTGGAATGATTATTACCGGTATAAGGGCAACTCCCGTTAATACAAATTTTCCTGTTCTAATAAAAATTAACACGACAGCTATAATTCCTCCATAGAAAAGCAAGCCTGCAAGCCCATTCTTATCGAACAGAAGTCTGCCCCATCTGCGCATCCTGATGCAGTTGATCATATTCGCAATCATGGTTATTACTATAGTAAATGCGCCATATCCGACTGCAACATATAGTATTGTGTTTATGTTTGACTTGCCGTGAAGGGGGCTTAGCCATACCGGAGCCAGAATCTCTTCATTTCCGAAGACACTTCCGTACACGAAACCAAAAACAGTAGAAGATATGCCAACATAGAGCATCACGCCGCCTAATGGCATCTTTTTGATCCTGTACAAGAAGAATCCCAGTATTGTAATAACCGCACCCTGCCCCACATCTCCGAACATGAACCCGAACATAAGGATAAAGGTAATAGCCAGCAGCGGTGTCGGATCAATTTCTTTTGCCGAGGGCAGACCGTACATGGCAACCAGACTCTCAAAGGGTTTAAAGAACTTGTTATTCCTCATTACTGTGGGCGGGGTGGCGTTGATAATATTATCAGGGTCATCACTGTCAATGGTTATCTGCCCCATCTCATCGGTTTCTTTTTTAAATCTGCCATATTCGGAATCCGGGATCCAGCCTATCATGAAAAAGATATCATGGCTGTGCGAACAAAAGCTTTTCACCTCGTTTAATTTGTCTAAATACCTTACCTTGTGGAATATCCTGGAGAACTCCTCCTTTTTTGATTCCAAATAATTATCCAAATCCTTTTGGTCTTGTTCGAGTTTTTCTTTGAGCCTGTCAATTTCAAATTTCAGTTTTTCAATAGTGATTTTCGGGGTCCCTTTAACCTCATCGGAAATTCTAACCCGGTTAAACCCCATTGTCGCAAAAACATTGTCTATAGCCTGCGAAACAGAAGCCGGCATAAAATAGGACAGCCAAATATTGTTTTCCTCTTCCGCGACAGGTACTACGACAACATCCAGATCCTCCAAATAATTCTTTTGCCTGTTATACAGATCCTTTGGGGCTATCCCGAAGCGGAACTTCATAAAAGAAAAATGAAAAAGCTCATCCAAATCTATATTTAAAGTGGAAAGCGGAAGTATTTGCTTTATTATCTGTTCCCGTTCCTTGATATCGGCTTTATCCGACTCTGAGCTCTTCCTGAAATTTGACAGCCTGTCCTCTATTTCACCAACATAATTCTCCAGGGCGATAGTGTCAAGAGGGCACAAAAGTTCCCTTTCAATTGTCCTCTTGTCATACTCCTTTACTTTGACCTGAAATGTTTCATTTAGCACGTTCAGCCTTTTAAGCAGATTATCAAGTGAATGATCGGATTCAAATGGAATCAATCCCGGAACATTAAGTTTTTTATATGCTGGTTCAAGATCGATATCGCCATTTATAACATGCTTAAATACAAATTCTTCGAATCTGTTTATTGGTCCCATAATTCTGATATATTTCATTCTTTCGATAGCCATTGAACGACCTTCTTCCTCACTTACGAATCTAACCCAACCACGAACTGGCGAATTTTTCTTTCGGACAAACCGTAACGAATACCTTCTATAATTGAAATTATATTTAGCAGCTCTAGCTCTTTTAATCTTAAATATGAAATGATGCAAGCTATAGAAAACGGCCGCGTCCGAAAATATATCCTATGAAGCTTGTGAACATATTGCAGGTAATTATGCTCAAACAGAAGCTGATTCGGACTATCAAACAAAAAACTATAAGGTGTTTTCTTTAATACGGCCATATATTCTCCGAAATCCGAGGCATCCAGCAGCCGGTCTATGATCTTATCATTCAGCTTGTTTTTTATATGTGCCGAATAACTTCTTATAACCTCATGGGAGATATCATAATAAGTTTTGCTTCTATAAATCCAGAAAATATTAAAAATGTCGGCTTCCATTCCCAGCAATTCCTTTATGATAATACTGTCGGCCTTGTCCAGCAGCTTTTCATAAGTCATTTTGATACTTCTTATGCTGTAAAGATCCAAGGTCATTTCCATGTTAAAAAGGCGGGATTCCGCGTTATCGGCCACAAATGGCTGCAATATTTCGTAATAGCTTGTACCTTTGAGTCTTGAAAGAAACTCCTCTAAGTCTTTTGCAAGCATAAGCCTCTGTATGTTCAACTTATCGTGCCTTGCCAAAAACACAAGTGATTCTTCAAGAGTGCCATACTCGACATTTCCGGCCTCAAATGCTCTTAGAATGAGCTTCAAGCTTTCAATCTCAACTTTTTGATAATAAATATTGATAAACTTCTTCAATTGACCGCCGGCGAATTTCAGAAATTTCGAATAATCACTCATAATATCTTTCTTTATGATATTTTCCAAGTCTGATCTATGGATTTGCTCTTCTTCAACCTCTGAGAGTATAGAACTGTAATGGGTATTATACTTTAGGTGTGATACCACTTCACTGATGCTTTTTTTCTGCATTAAAGCAATATAGTCTTCCCGGTCCAGCAATTTTCCGAACATTGCCCTTGATTTACCGGACAATGCGCCATACTTCATTTCTTTCAGCATAATATCACCTTCCGAGAATTCTGGTGAAAATTTGTTTTTCCCAGATTTCCCGGTTATTTCCTACATAATCCTCAAGAATATTGATTTTTCGCTCCGTGCTCTCCTTAATTTTTCGTATTTTTTCGTCGGTTTCCATGCGGCTCTTTGTTCTTATCTGTTCTATCTTGGATTTTGACATTTCAATAATGTCCGCTTCCATATTTTTTTGTGCTTCAAGAGTATTCATGCGGATACTATCTGATTGAACCCGTCCTTGGTTCACGAGATTCTGTGCCTCGTGCTCTATTTCTATAATCCTTTTAATGGCTTCTTCCAAATAAACACCACCTGTATAAGACATTTGAAGAAATTACCTGGTGTATATTCTATTCCTCTTGATATAAGCTTTCAATCAGTATCTTTTTCAAATTATTTAGAATTTATTATCCATAATTCAGTAATAATTAGCAAAGAGTGTTGCATAATTATGCAAACAAATGTATAATTATTTAAAACAAGACGTAGGAGGCGGTTTTTATGACCCTGAATGATATAATCGCATTGGATAAAAAGTACTTCATGAATACCTTCGGTGACAGATTGCCAGTTTGCTTTACCAAAGGGGAGGGCATGAAGCTTTGGGATATTGACGGAAAAGTATACTATGATTTTCTTGCCGGTATTGCGGTAAGCGCTCTCGGGCATTCACACCCTGCTCTGGTTAATGCGATCACCGAACAAGCTCAAAAGTTTATTCACTGCTCCAACTATTACTATATTGAATCTCAGGCTAAGCTGGCACGGCTCATTGTCGAAAACTCCTGCTGCGACAAGGTATTTTTTGCCAACAGCGGAGCAGAAGCAAATGAGGGCGCAATAAAGCTTGCCCGCTTGTATTTCAGAAAAAAGGGCTTACCTGAAAAGTTTGAAATTGTTACTCTTGAAAAATCTTTTCATGGCAGAACCCTTGCAACTTTAGCCGCGACAGGCCAGGAAAAATACCAGAAAAATTACTGCCCTCTCACCCCAAAGTTCCTTAGTGTTCCCATGAACGATATCGATGCGCTTGACAATGCTATAACCGAATATACATGTGCTGCTATGCTTGAGCCTATTCAGGGGGAAAGCGGTGTTAACCCTGCCAATGTGGATTATATAAAACAAGTTCGCAAATTATGCGATGAGAAAGGCATTCTGCTCATATTCGACGAAGTACAGTGCGGTCTTGGAAGAACAGGCAAAATGTTTGGATATGAGCATTTCGGCATAGAACCCGATATTTTTACATTAGCAAAGGCCCTTGGAGGCGGCTTCCCAATAGGCGCACTCTGTGCAAAAGAACCTTTTGCAAGTGCCTTCGAGCCCGGTGACCACGGTTCCACCTTCGGCGGCAATCCGTTGGCATGCAGCGCAGGTTTGGCGGCTCTTTCCACTATTATCAACGATAAGCTTTGCGATAACTCGGCTCAAATGGGGGAATATTTTATAGGCGAGCTTAACAAGCTTAAGGAAAAGTATCCCTTCATTACCGAGGTTCGTGGCAAAGGCCTTATGATAGGTGTCCAGTTTGCTTCTCCCAAAGCGGTGGAAATCAAGAAAAAATGTCTTGAACAAGGCTTCCTGATTGGTTCTGTCGGCGAGAATATCATACGTATGCTGCCTCCGCTGATTATTACAAAAGACGATATCGATCTATATATAGCGGCACTGGATAAAATTTTAGTGAACGTAAACTAGGCGGATTTTAAATCCGCCCTTTTTTTATATTCCGGTGTTCTCGTCAGACTATGCGAAAACTGTTTTAAAATGCAGGTTATAATATTTGATTATGCAATCGTAATAAGCTGCGTGGTTGCTGCGATTTAAAGCGAAGCAAGGATTGCGTAGCGAGCGCGACTGGAAACCGGATGTTGGAGATGGAGCGCTAAATCGCAGCAATCTACAGCCGCTAAACTTGCATAGATTTAATATCATTAATAGTTTTCGCACAGTCTGTCGTATATACTATTTTATAATATCCCAATACCGGATGAAGTTCTTAACCAGTTATATTATAACGGATATGGCCGTGGAGACGCCGACAGCAGATACGAAGCAGAACTTTTTGAAATAACATTCTAAAATATTTTAATATTTAATTACGAAACCGTAAATAAGCGGCGCACTTGCTGCGATATAAAGCGTAGCAAGGATTGTTTAGCGAGCGCGACTGAAAACTGGATTAACTTTATATGCAACATGACAAGCATAACTGCATACAATTTGGTGAGATGTTTTATTACGGAGATAAAGATTCCCGGAGCGCTAAACCGCTGCAGGCTACAGGCGCTGAATATGCATGATTATCTGCAGTTTTCGTACGTCTGCTGCGTTGTTGGCAGGGTTCTTCTTTATGTGGTGGAGTATGCCTGAAAACTATAATATGTTTGACAAAATGGGGGGCAATATTCAAAAGAAAAAGCTTGAAAAAGCCTTGGAAATGCTGAGGTCGGAGGATCCTAACGAGATTAGAAAAAGGTTGGGACACATTGATACAAATGAGATTCTTGAAAAAATAAATGAATTTGATCCGAATAAACTTAGCCAAATGGGAATAAGCCTGGATGAGATAAAAAGTAAAATTACAGAAAAAGACTTTGAAAAACTAATCAAAGTCCTGGGACCTGACGGCGCTGTTATAGCGCAAAGGCTTAAGTCATTGCTAAGGTAGATTGGGAGGCGATTTTATGGCTGATGAGCTTGATAAGAAACTTAAGCAAATTGCCGACATGTTCGGGGTATCCGATACAAGCGGGTTGAAAAGTATTGTAGAAAATATTACTCCCTCCGGATCAAGCTCAGAAAAAGAAAACTCTTCATCGGGCTTGAGCGCTTCTTCCGAAGAAAAAATTGACTATTCGGAGCCGCCTTCCTCCCCCCCTGTTGGTGGTTTCGACCCGAGTTTCATGGCTAAAGCCAGTGAAATGTTAGGAATGTTTAATAATATCAAAGACTCCAGGATAACGCTTTTAAATTCCATACAGCCTTTTTTGGGAGTTCAAAGGCAGCAGCGTTTGGGAGGGGCTATACAGCTATTAAAGGTTATAAACCTTCTAAGCACAATTGCGCCTACATTTAACCGCAATACGAAAGGGTGAACAGCAATGGAATCAAGGGGGCTTCACTCCATCCCGCTGCCTTACGAAGCGGATGAAAAAACTGTCCATCATGTCCCTTCCCGGCACGGCAGGCAGCAGCATTTACCATCCTTGTTTAAAAACCTAAAACAGGATGATATTATTTTGCTTGCCTTAATTGTATTGCTTTTAATGGAGGGCAGCAATTGCGATCTGCTTTTGGTAGGAATTCTGGTTGTCATTTTTTTAGCCGGATTAGATGGAAACCCTATTTTCTAAAACTAATGTATAATTTTTGACCTATTGCAAATGCTTTTTATTGATACTCGATTTGGAGGTACTCATGAAAAAGCATACAAAAATTGCGTGGGTCTATTTTATTATTGTCGTATTTATGGCAGGAATGCTTACCCTGCCCGGTTTTATCGCTGAAAAGAGTCAATTCAGCAAGGCCGCCATATCATATTACGGTTCAAGCGGCAGAGAAGTAACGGAAATCCAAAAAAGGCTTAAGGCGTGGGGGTATTATAGAGGGGCTATAGACGGAAAGTATGGGTATCAGACTTATCAGGCCGTCAGATATTTTCAAAGCAAAAATGGTCTTAAAGTTGATGGGATAGCCGGTAAAGCCACTTTGTACGCTTTGGGTCTGCCTACGGGAACCCCTGCAACCACTAACAGTAATCTTGATTTGCTGGCACGATTAATATACGGGGAGGCCAGGGGTGAACCCTACGAAGGAATGGTAGCAGTGGGTGCGGTTGTTCTGAATAGAGTTGAAGACAGCCGTTTTCCCAACACTATACCAGGGGTTATTTATCAATCAGGTGCTTTTGATGTGGTCAAAGACGGCCAGATAAATCTGCCTCCCAGCGATACGGCCTATAAAGCTGCAAGGGATGCATTAAACGGATGGGATCCATCCTACGGATGCATTTATTATTATAACCCGTCTACGGCGACCAGTAAATGGATCTGGAGCCGCCCAATAGTAGTCAAGATCGGCAACCATAATTTCTGCAAGTAGTGTTAGTCAAGATGCCAGGCATCGGACGTGGAGACGTGACAAAAGTACGTGGCAACAACATGCTGTGCGAAAACCTTGAATAGAACGTACATCTGCTTCTTTGGCCATTCAACTGCCTCACAAGCAGTATTGCGGCGCAATCCCTGCTGCGTTTTGATGCGCAGCAGGCATGCCGCTTGATAATATTTACATAAACTAATTAATATTTTCGCAGTATAACAGTTTTCGCACAGATTGCCGCTTTTTTATCCGGCACAGTTGTTGCAGGAGGTTCCAAATTTTTTTATTGAGCTTTTTTCTGTGCTTGCCTTCGGAGAGATGGCTTTCTCCGACAATCAAACTTATTCTTTAAGTATTACTTTCGTGGCATTGATGCCTTCTTCCAGCGGCGGGGTTGCGTTTTCCAGACCTAATAGCAAATATTTACCTGAATTATCTGTCCCAGCCACATAATAGCATGAAGCGTCAGGGAGCGCCTCCGGTTCGCTCCAGGCAGTACCGGTTTCATCAAGAGCTTCTATCGAAGTTCTATCGGTTATCGTGATCACTCCGTCTTTAACATTATATCTGCCCGTAATAACCGCACAGCCGAAGAAACAAACCAACTGCGCATAGGTTCCATCTTCGTTGAAAGTATACACAAATCCCAGATTATCAATATTATCATACATTTTTGTCTGAGGATTATATTTGGCATTTAGCTCACCTGCATACCATGAACCTACAATAGATGCATCACTTGAATCTTTAGGTGTCGTTGTCTCAGATGCTGACGGGGGTTCCTCGGATGACACGGGTTCGGAAGGATCAGGCGCTTGTGCAGACTGGTTATTCTGTGGATCCTGTTTATCTGGTTCAAGCTCGCCGGGCATTTCGGGTTCACCGGATTCTTTAGGCTCTTCGGTCATTTCAGGTTCCTCGGACTCTTTAGGCTCCTCGGATATTTCGGGTTCCCTGGACTCTTCCGGCTCGTCTGATTTCTCAGGTTCCTTGGACTCTTCCGGCTCGTCGGTTATCTCAGGTTCTTTGGATTCTGCCGACTTCTTGGATTCCTCTGGTGCATCGGGGGTATCAGATTCCTCGTTTTTTGATGTCTGTTTGGATGAATCCCCGCTTACATCGGGCTTGTCTGCTCCATTCCTTGCGCAGCCTGCAAACGCTGTAATAACAATTGCGAGTATTATGCAAATAATAACAGTTCTTTTCATTATAAATTCCTCCATCAAATTTATTTTAACAACTTATTTTCAGATTTGCTTTTGATAACATCATATTATTTTGAATTATTTTTGTAATCACCCTTAAGGTGATTTTTGACAAAAAGAGAATAGATTGAAGATGTGAGAAGAGAAAAGTTAGAGGTTAGAGGTCAGAAGTTTGCGATTGAAGATTGGAGGTCGGAGGCTTTAATTAAGATGTTTGAGCTCGTGGAGGCGTTTCAAGTGAGATTCTTGTACCCGCACAACTTGGCAACATAATTAAAGCGGGTACAAAGCATCTCATTAGACAGAAGAACCGACAGACTGTGCGAAAGCTGTTTAAACATACAGGTTATAATATTTGATTATGCAATCGTAAATAAGCGGCGTGGTTGCTGCGATTTAAAGCGGAGCGGAATACGAAGCCATGTCGCTTACCGGTATAATTGAACTGTTTGATCAGGGTGCTTAGAGGCGTTCGGAGTGAGAACCCTGCACCCGCTTGGTAACACTGAATAGAAACTGCTGTCGATGTCCTAAATAAAGCAGAGCAGGATCGAACAGCCACCACGAATAGTTCCCAGATGAAATTCCTGAGCAGCACACATGATATCAACTAAAAATTCCGTAGTCATACAAAGGGATAGATCACTTTGATCCGGAGTTGATAGGTCTTGCACCTGTTTCAATAGTTTTGCTGATGGGCAGGTACTTATCCCGGGAGATCTCTTCCGATTTTCCGTCAATTGTCCGAATAACATAAGCAGTATATCCCGGAGTTCCTTCAGATATTACCCTTGTTACAGTGGAATGCAATGAATTGTTTACAACTGTTATGGTCGAAGGCGGAACCGGATCTTTTTTCTCAATTGTTATAGAACCGGTTTTAATTTCGCCTGTGGAAGCAAAATAGATATTCAATCGATTTGAGGCTATTTCAGACAATAGCAGCAAAGCTTTTCCCGTTTCGTTTCTTAGGACAAGATCTGCGTTTTCTCCTTCAATAACAGCTTCAAGACCTGGTTCGGCATACGGCACTTCTCTTTGTGCAGGTTTGCGATTCAATACCTTTATTCCTTCTATTGGCAATGCAGCCTGATAGATAGTGGTAGCTATACGGTTTAATAAATCCCTCTCCATATCCCCACTAAACTGTGAAAAATCCAGTATAGAACTCAAGCTCAGATTTTTACCATTCTCTATTATTACATTTTCAATATTATTATTTGAATCTTTAACCTTCTCGCCGGAATCATAATCAAACTCAATATTGCTTTTTGAAACCAATGTGGTAAAAGGCTCCTCATAAAAAGGTTTTGATAACGTTTTTATAATTACGGGAGAGTTGTATATATCTATTTTATACGACTCTGCAGAAGTAAAGAACATACCCTTCAGCTCTTGCTCCAGTGTTTTATAATCCACACTTAAACCGGGAATACCCGGAACCATAACCAATGAACCATTATCGATTCTATAAGTTTCATCCACCGGATCGGTCTTATAGTGGGAAAGCAGTTCCTCACATCTTCTTATTAACTTTCCCGAATTATAAGTAAAAACAGGTGTCAGTTCATTTTTTATTGAGGCTGAGAACAGCTTGTCAAAGCCATTTTTAGGTATTATATGCTTCAGGGTCTCTATGGTATTATCTATATCAACATGAACATCAATATCCAGATACGGAATTGAAAAAGGCATACCGTTTATTTCTATTCTCAACTCGCCCTTTTCAGTCTGTGATTTATAATAATCTACGATTTTATTTCTTGCATCCTCAATTGAAAGTCCGTCCAGTACGATATCTCCGGCTTTGGTATTGATAACTACCGGCTCTGTCTTTGTAACATACAGAAGCGACAAACCGATTCCGGTACCTAGAACTGAAAGAATTATAATTAAGAAAGCCCATAAAGATTTGTTGGTCAACTTCATCGTCTGCTTCATCTCCATTAAAACAGACGGGCCAGGAAATCCTGACCCGCAGTGCATATATTAATTAAAACGATCTACCCTGTATCCGTCTGAATCATTTAATTAAACGGGTGGGATTCTTAATTAATTCGCAACAAGTTTTGCATTTACTCGTTACGTATTTATAGGTTATTCTTCATAATTCATAACAAGTTCGATAAGTTTCCCGTCAGTCTTTACTTTATCAATTACCTGCTCGGTAATGGTTTCACCACTATCAATTATTATTTCACCGGCCGAACTGTAAATTGCCTTAGTAACTTTTTTCCCGACAAGATACTGTCTTTGACGAAGTTCGAATAGCTCCGCCGCACTTAAAGGTCGTTCTTCCTGATCTTTGTCTTCCACCGGCAATTCTGAAGGACTCTCCAACTCCGGTTCCACTACAGATACTTCTGCTTCATTATTCTCAAAAGTTATTTCGAAACTGTCGGAACTTAAAGGCTCAATAGTAAAATTTTCATCTTTTTGCGCCTCTTCCTGCTTTTCTTGTTCCGCATCCCGGCTGATTACTTCAGAATATACAATCTCATTGTCAATGATTGGAGATTGGCCGTCTATACTAAAATTTTTTTTTTCTTCTGAAGACTCCTCGCTAACTGCGTGAGGCGACTCAATCAACTGATCGATAAAATCATCCTGAACTACAAGCAGATCTTTTCCAAAAGTAATAATACTGCTTCGCGGAATAATTCCTGACCGCATTGAAGTGTTTGCCGGGACAAATTCAACCCCGATAATATTATATAAGTTTAGCTCATTTATGAGAATATCGCCGGCCTCGCCTAAAAGACTTCCCTTCTTAGTTAATACCCGTGTACCTCTTACGGTAATATTCTTCTGCATTAGCTCAATAGCAGCTGGAATCTTTACTATGTCGCTGATATCGTCAGGTTGTTGAATGGTTAAGGCATATTCACCAATACCTAATACTCTGTCGGCAGGTATCACACCTCCAGCAAGCGACCTGATGCCACTGTCAATGACAAAAAAGTCAATCGTGCCTTTTGAAGCATTAATTATGACGTTTTTGACCTTTCCAATCTCATTTCCGTCAAAAATGCTTACTACCGGCAAGCCGATAATCTGCTGAGCAGTTTTCATTCTCAGCTACCCCCTTAATGGCTATAAATTTATTAGAAAATCACAAATTAAAAGTACTTAAAATAATAATATCAGTTTAATTTGTAGATATCAATGATTTATTGCTAAGAAGTTTTAATATTTCGCAAAATATCTTCTTTTTTGTCTATCGTCAATAATTTGCACCTTGCAGACTCCAATAATCGATATATTAATTCATTTTTTTCAGTAATTTTATATAACGAGCATAAATCTAAAATAATCAGATAGCAGAGTTCATCATCCGGGTTAAGAACCAGCGCGCTTTCGTAAGCTGAAATTGCATCTTCATAATTGCGACGGTTCTTACTTTCCAATGCTCTATCCAGCAGTTCTGAAATATCAGATTGTCTATCCAAATAATATGTAGGAACTTCTTCAAAAATCGGCTCGCTGGATCCCAGATTTTCAGGAGTGTGCTTCTCTATATCTTCCGGGTTTACAGTAAGAAGCTCTGTTGCATATTCGAAGCCAACCGAAAGTTGCTCTTCTCCCTCCTCTGTTATGACGGGGATCTGCTCTGATGCCTCCTCGGTTTTCATAGATGTTTGCTGTTCTGCATCTTCTGATGTTTCGGCAACTTGCTCTGCTGTCTCCTCGATACCAACAGAGATTTGCAGGTCTGCATCATCCGATGTTACACCAGCTTGCTCTGTTGTCTCCCCAATATCCGCAAAGATTTGCAGGTCTGCATCATCCGGTGTTACACCGGCTTGCTCTGTTGTTTCCCCGATATCCGCAGAGATTTGCAGGTCTGAATCATCCAATGTTACACCGGCTTGCTCTGTTGTCTCCCCGATATCCGCAGAGATTTGCAGGTCTGAATCATCCGATGTTACGGCAACTTGCTCGGATGTTTCCCCGATATCCGCAAAGATTTGCAGGTCTGAATCATCCGGTGTTACACCGGCTTGCTCTGTTGTCTCCCCGATATCCGCAGAGATTTGCAGGTCTGAATCATCCGATGTTACGGCAACTTGCTCGGATGTTTCCCCGATATCCGCAAAGATTTGCAGGTCTGAATCATCCGGTGTTACGGCAACTCGTTCCGCTTCCTCCTCAATACCCGTAAAAATTCGCAAATCTGCCTCTTCCGGAACTTCCGTCGTTGGCAGATCAACGTTTACAGCATCAGTCTCAGCTAAATTACCTTCTGCACTAATATAGCCAGTTTCAGTTTCAATTTTATTCTTGTCCTGATCCTCGTTCTTATCTTTTGATAACCTGGCCTGAGCCGCAATAGCACCGATTATTTTTTCCACAATACTCTCCGATTTTTTTTCTTCGGGCTCTTCCACCTCTTTCTTTTGCCCCAACCACTTGGTTGCTCTGGGAAGCAAAAGATAAAAAGCAGCTAAAGCTATCGTCAAAAGTATTGCAATAGAAACCAACACTGACTCTATGACAGAAAACGAAAGCTTGTTAATAAAATAATTTGATATTAGTGGTGAAAATGTCGCGCATATCATAGCTAAGACAGTACAAAATACTAGTGTAATAGTATTCTCCATATTTGTTTGATTCTTTTTTTTCATTATGTAGAACAGGATAATACTCAGCACGCATATTGCCGTATTCGCAATCAAACAATACTGTAGATACATAATTTAGTACACTCCATCTTTTGTAAAATTGTAACCTGCTATTAATATTATCGGTTATTTTTTTTATCTATTTACTATTTTCCGAAAAAACTATCAATCCCCTGCTTAATTCCTTTGGCAAGGAGCTCCTGATACTCCAGAGTTTTCAGTTTTGCTTCTTCAGTCGGATTCGATAGAAATCCGCATTCTACCAGGACGGTAGGCACTTTTAGGTCTCTGAATAGCATGATGCGTTCTTTTTTTAGAAGCGCAGCTCGTTTATTAGTTGGATCACAAACAGAAATCATTGAGTTCTGTATGTTTTTTGCAAGTCGTTCACTATCTGTGGATGACGGCGGATAAAATGTCTGTGCTCCGTAATATTTTGTATCCGAAAAGCTGTTCATATGAATGCTGATTACGATATCTGCCCCACTTTGATCAATGAATTTTCTTCTCGCGGTTAGGTCTTGCTTACGCTTTTGATATATTTCCTTCGTACCGGGCGAATAATTAAGTTTATCCTCCGTTCTTGTCATGTAGACAGTATAACCATCCTGTTCGAGAAGGTCTTTCAAAAGCTGTGCAATTCTTAAATTAAGGTCCTTTTCTGCAAGGCTGGAGTAATTGCTGACCTTTCCCGGGTCTTCTCCTCCATGGCCTGCATCCAGAACTATAGCAGCGTTCCTGTTTTCTTTAATGGTTTCGGCAATCGGAGCCGTTCCCCCGTCAATACTGAATATGGCAACTGATAAAAACAGTATAAGAAGAATTAATACAGCATTTTTTCTTTTCACTAATAAAATCATGCATTATCCCATCCCTATGTATATCTTTATTACTAAGATATTCAGTTTAGGGTTGGCCTTATCACAAAAAAAACGTGCATGTCCGGCTTGTACTTTTTAAAAAGAACTTTTCCCGTCCTTCAACAGACTGTGCGAAAACTGTCAATAGTATTAAACATATGCAAGTATAGCGGCTGTATCTTGACGCGATTTAGCGCTCTTTCCAACATCCTATTTCTAATCGCGCTCGCTATATAATCCATGCTTTGCATTAAATTGCAGCAACCACGCCGCTTATTTACGATTGCATAATCAAATATTATGACCTGCATGTCAAAAAGTTTTCGCACAGGCTGTCGTCATGTTTAAGCATGACTGTATATAC
The DNA here is from genome assembly GCA_050945655.1 of Acetivibrionales bacterium. GTDB lineage: Bacteria > Bacillota > Clostridia > DSM-8532 > DSM-8532 > DTU059. The sequence goes on from JBMNTI010000022.1 coordinate 15,112, forward strand.
TGAAAAAGCAAGCAGGAATTACCGCCTGTCGGATTACGCGAAAGATGTTTTATATATAACCCGGAATCAACCGGCTTGAAGGCCTGTATATAAAGCTTAACATGGATTATATAGCGAACGCTCCGGGAAAGACGAATGTTTTCCACGGAGCGCTAAACCGCTGAGACTATTGCCGTTAAACCTGCAAATATTAATCTGATTCAATTATACTATTCCCGTGTTTTCAACACTTTCAGAAATAATTTCCTCTGCCTCGGCCTGACGATTTGCTGCCTTACCTGTTTCAAATACTATTTTGATTATTGCTCCTGTTCCGAATATCCATATCCCTACATTTACCACAAATGATATGACCCCGGTTACAGGCGCCATTATATTAAGACCTCTCAATATATCCAGAACAATTTTTATGACAGTTATGGTACCGATTCCGATAGCCAACCTCCCGGGGACACCAAATTTTCTGCTTGTTATAATATTCCCCAACCATAATGATATCGGAATATCTGCAAACAGAATTGTTATGACCATTACGAAAACAAATACCAAAGCTCCGAAGAAGAATACCGAACCTTTGATAATAAAAATAGCTAAAATGAGAAGCAGTATCAATAATAGGCTCCCCGCGACAAGGCTTCCCAGGGTAGCTATGCCAATACCTGCAGCCGATATGGGCTTTGCTTCAATAAAGTCGCCTGAGCGGACAAAAAATCTTGGGAACAGCTTATATAAAAGCAGAGCAAAAAGATAATAGACACACATAGTAACGATTTTCTTAATTATATTCCAGAAATGAATTCTTTGGTTGGCATCCTGTTTGCTTACAGGTTCCATTTTGATATATTCATAGTCTCTAACCTGAACGTCGGAAGGAACTTCATATCTTGTAATTCCCTCATATATCAACTTCCCCTTGATCACTGTTCCTGGAACCATCCTGAACACGGAGCCCTCTTGCATTCCGTTTATTTTCACATCACCTTCGTAAGTCCCGCCGAGAGTTACATCTCCGCCAAATATACTGATATTACCTGAAACTTTTCCGTATGATGAGACTACAGCGCCAAAAAGATACGCATTACGCTTTATTTCCGCGTTCTCACTAATCACCAGGTTAGAAGCAAAAATCATTAAATTCCGGTCGATAGTAGCCGAAACGTTTGCGTTATTCGATGCCGTACGAACACTACCCTTAATATGTCCGCTTATACTAAGTTCATTACTTCCGGCTATCAGATCGCCCCCCACCTCACCTGAGTTTTTCAGAACCTGCGCACCGGCTATAAAATCCCCCAGAATTACTCCGTCATTTATAACTGTAGACCCCGCCGTAATGAAATCTCCTGTTCGGGTTTCCCCGGAACCGATCACAGGATTTTCACCGGCAGCATATGCAAGTACGGTACCTGCCAGAATAATAATTGCCAATACTGAGCAGGTAAAGATAATCCAACTTTTTTTCATAATAACCTCCAATTCTAACGCACAGAAAAACGACGTCTTCGCATTTTCTGCAGCGTTATTACTATATTCAATATACCGTAGATCAAAATCGCAATTATGATAATATTTATTGCGGGCTTAATAAGATATGTGCTGGAAAGACCCCAAAAAGTTGTAAACACTGCAGAAGACGTATTGTAAGCAGCTATGACTTCGTTGAAAACTTCCTTGATAAAAATATATATCCCGATTTTGTAAATATTGTCCAACCATGCGGTTACAATTCCTGCAAACACGACGAAATTAAAAATTACATAATGCATCAGGAAATCCTTTTTGGATCTTACGGAATAAATCCCGGCCATAACTCTCTTCTCAATGTTCGGAGGAGCTGTCAGTTCTGTTGTCTTTAAAGCTGTGAAAGCCCCGGCAAGCTCTTCAAACCTTGTTTTGCAAAAGCTGCATGCATCGAAATGGGCATGAAGCTCTTTTTCATGTATTTGAGATATTTCCTGGTCAAAATATTTCATCATAAGCTTCCATGCTTGTTTGCAATCCATGAATCTTCCTCCTCCTTCAAAGTCTTCTGGGAGTATGTACTAAGCCTTTCCGCAAGCATCTTCCGTGCTCTGTATAGCCTGTTTTTAACGATACTCATCGGATAACCCGTAATATTGCATATTTCTTCATAGCTTAATGACTGCTCATGGTAAAGATGAATGACGATGCGATACTTATCAGGAAGCATATTTATGGCATTTCTGATGTCCTGTCGCCTTTCGCTATTCAACGCAGCATCTTCCGGGTTATCTTTATCCGCTATTATTTTTCCCATTTCGTCATCGTCCCAGATAATAATCCGTCTGCTTTTCTGATTAAGGTTAATACAATGATTGACAGTAATTCTTGCTATCCAGGTTTTAAAGCTGAATTCCGGATTATATCGGGATAGGTTGGCCCATGCTTTTAAAAAAACTTCTTGTGTAACATCTGCAGCCTCATTCTTATTTAAAAGGCTGTTATAGGCAATACTGTATACAAGATTTTTATATTTTGCGACCAACATTTCGAAGGCATCTTTTTGTCCATTCAAGCATTTTCTGACCTGGACTATATCCTCCATCAGCTTTCCCCTCGCTTACATGTATCAATACAGCCTAACTTTAGAAAAGTCTGAATTAAAATAATCCTATTTGAGTGTCCTCTTTGTCGTCTTCTCTGAGGTAGTAGCCGATGGCAGGAATGTTTGCCCTATAGTATTCCGGATCACTTAAACCGGCTTCATCAAGAGATAATATTTTTCTTAGCGTACTACCCTTTTTTGATTTTAGAACCCATACTCCCTGGGAATCACGGGTAATCTTAGGATTAATTTGTGAAGTGTTGAAAACAAGAACCTTGTCTATGTTGCTGAATGCTGCAAAATCCCTATCTTCATCCAAAAAGAATATCCTAATCAGAGGGGAATCGGAGCAATAGGCATTGGACAGCTTCTTTCTATTAGTTTTGGTCGCGTAGCTGGATACCGGTATCTTGGCCATCTTTCCATTTTCATAGGCAAATAGAAAGTACCCCTCATAGTTGTCGGTGGCATGCATTTTTATTATTTTTTCTCCCGGTTCCAGATTAAGAATATTATTAAGATAATCGCCCAACAGACTGGCCTTACTGTCGGTAAGTTCGTGAATTTTTACTTTGTAAACCACAAATTTATTGGAGAACAAAATCAAATCGGATTTATTATGAGTCTCGGTCTCCTGTACAATGAAGTCGTCATCCTTAAGTTTGTGATCGCCGGACGACCGTAATGAAATCAAGGATATTTTTTTAATATAGCCCTGGTCGGTAAGAAAAAGGCGTACATTATAATCTTCGATAAAAATATCGGGTGTAACTTCCTCTATAAATTCTTCGCTAATAATTTCGGTTTTTCTATCCTGACCGTACTTTTTGGATACTCCCTCCAATTGCTCGCATATGATTTTTAATACTCTCTCATCATGAGCGACGATATCCCTTAAATCTTCTATTTCCTTTTTTAATTCTTCAATATCCGATGTTTGCCTTAAAATATACTCCCTGTTCAAATTTCTCAGCTTGATTTCGGCAATAAATTCAGCCTGGATACTATCAATTCCAAAGGCTTTCATCAGATTTGGAACCACCTGTGCCTCCTTTTCGGTATTTCGAATTATGCGAAGTGCTTTATCTATGTCCAGAAGTATTTTTGAAAGCCCGGTCAACAGATGGAGAGTTTCACTCTTTTTCTTGATTTCAAACTGGGATTTTCTTCTGATGCATTCCATCCTGAACTGAATCCAGTGGTCAAGTATCTCCAGAACTCCCATCACCATAGGTTTCTGGCCTATTAAAATATTAAAATTGCAGCCAAAGCTGTCCTGTAAGGGAGTAAGTTTAAAAAGCTTATTCATGATATCATCCGGATCACTGTTCTTTTTAATATCGATTGTTATCTTAAGACCTTCAAGGTCGGTTTCGTCCCGCACATCAGTTATTTCCTTCATTTTTCCGGTTTTAATAAAAGCGGCGACTGCTTCTATTATTGCTTCGGAAGATGTGGTGTAAGGAATCTCATAAATATCTATACAGCTGTTCTTTTTATCAAAGCGGTACTTTGCACGGACTTTAAAAGAACCTCGGCCTGTAGCATAAATTTTGCGCATTTCTTGTTCGTTTAGAATTAATTGGCCTCCGGTGGGAAAGTCGGGAGCCTTTAAATATTTCATCAGATCGATATCATCATCTCTTATGTAAGCGATAGTTGCATTACATATTTCTCTTAAATTAAAGCTGCAGATATTGCTGGCCATTCCCACCGCAATGCCTTGATTGGGATTAACCAGAATATTGGGGTATACGGTCGGAAGAAGTACGGGCTCTTTCATTGTTCCATCATAGTTGTCCGCAAAGTCGACAGTATCTTTATCAATGTCTCTGAATAATTCTTCACTTATCGGAGCAAGCTTGACCTCCGTATATCGGGGTGCTGCAAATCTCATATCTCTGGAATATACTTTTCCAAAGTTTCCCTTGGATTCAACAAGAGGATGTAAAAGAGCCATATTTCCTGTAGTCAGGCGAACCAATGTCTCATATATAGCCATGTCTCCATGAGGATTAAGCTTCATGGTCTGGCCTACTACATTGGCCGACTTTGTTTTCATACCCTTTAAAAGCCCCATTTTGCACATGGTATAAAGAAGCTTACGATGTGAAGGTTTAAGCCCGTCAATCTCAGGAATGGCACGGGATACGATTACGCTCATGGCGTAAGGCATATAATTAACCTTTAGGGTATCCACAATCTTTTGTTCAATATATTTACTGTCCATAGTTGCACTCCTTTATTCATCTTTGCTCACGGGTCGCTCATGCTTTTCCAATATAGTTATCATGCGGCTGTCGCTCTTTTAAGCCGGTAGACTGTGTGAAAACTGTTTTAACATCAGGTTATGCTATTTGATTATGCAATCGCAAATATGCGGCGTGGTTGCTGCGATTTAAAGCGAAGCATGGGTTGCGTAGTGAGCGCGACCAGAAACAGGATGTTGAAACGGAGCGCTAAATCGCATCAATCTACAGCCGCAAAACTTGCATAGATTTAATACTATTGATAGTTTTCGCACAGTCTATCAAATGAAGATCCTTCGCTGACGCTCAGGATGACATATGTCACAGCCGCTATACTCGTATAGATCTAATATATACCAATAGTCGCCTACAAAGAGGATTGCGACAGCTGCTATACTCGTATGGATTTAATACTATTCATAGTTTTCACACAGTCTTCCGACTTATCTCATTGAGAACCTTGCACCCGCTTATAACGTTAAACACATTGGTAGGAACCGCTGTCGATGTCATGTGTGAATCGGATCAGGATTTTGTATTTATTAAGATACATCTATCAGTTCCATGTATTCATGCCCGTGTTCTGAGATATAATCCTTACGCCCTTGCAGATTATCACCCAGCAGAAGGTCAAAGAACATCCGGGTGTTTTCTATATCGTCAGGCATAACCTTAATCAGCCGGCGTGTTTCCGGATTCATTGTAGTAGCCCACATCATATCCGGATCGTTTTCGCCTAATCCCTTAGACCGCTGAATAGTCACCTTCTGTCCCTTAAGCTTTTCAATTATTTCTGTCTTTTCCCGCTCTGTATAAGCAAAATACGTCTTATTTTTTGCGCTTATTTCAAACAAGGGTGATTCGGCTATATATACCCGCCCTCTTTCAATAAGAGTAGGCACCAATCTATAAAGCATGGCCAAAATAAGGGTTCTGATTTGATATCCGTCCACATCGGCATCGGTGCAGATAATTATTTTATTCCATTTAAGATTATCATAATCAAATGAACTTATACCCTTGTTGTGCTTTGACCTGATCTCAACACCGCACCCCAGCACCTTTATCAGATCCACAATTATTTCGCTTTTAAAAATGCCTCCGTAATCGGCCTTAAGGCAATTAAGTATCTTTCCTCTTACGGGCATTATGGCCTGAAATTCGCTGTCTCTGCCCATTTTTACCGAACCTAAAGCCGAATCGCCTTCGACTATATAAAGCTCTCTTTTGTTTACATCCTTGCTTCTGCAATCCACAAACTTCTTAACACGGCTGGCTACATCCATGGCTCCGCCAAGCTTTTTCTTTACGTCAATCCTTGCTTTCTCCGCCGCTTCCCGGCTCCGTTTGTTAACAAGAACCTGTGTGGCTATTTTCTCCGCTTCTTCCTTATTCTCGATTAAATATACTTCAAGCTGCTGTTTTAAAAAATCAGTGATTGCCTCTTGAATAAATTTGTTATTGATAGCTTTTTTTGTTTGGTTCTCATAGCTTGTCATGGTTGAAAAGGTGTTTGTTATAAGTATCAGGCTATCCTCTACATCGGTGAATGTTATCTTGCTTTCGTTTTTATTGTATTTGTTATTGTTCTTCAAATATTTATCAAGTTCATTTACAAAAGCGTTGCGCACAGCCTTATCCGGCGCGCCGCCATATTCAAGCCAGCTGGAGTTGTGGTAGTATTGTATCAGGTTGATTTCATTATTAAAACAAAAGGCTATCTCCATCTTAACTTTATATTCAGGCTTATCTTCCCGATCCCTGCCTCTGGCCGAACCCTCAAAGAAACAAGGCTTAGTCATCTCCTTACCCCTGCTTAATTCTGTAACATAGTCAACTATTCCGTTTTGGTAAACGAATGATTCGGTCGTATCGCTTTCCTCATCAACGAATAAAAAGGAAAGCCCCGCATTAACTACAGCCTGCCTCTTTAAAACATCTCTAAAAAATTCGGCGGGGATTCTTATGGCGGTAAAAACTTCGCGATCCGGCTTCCAGGTTTGCACAGTACCGGTATGTTCATAATTGCACTTAGTCTTTTTTAAACCGCCAACATTGTTACCTTTTTCGAAATGAAGCTCATATTTGTATCCATCACGATATACCGTGACATCCATATATTCTGAGCTGTATTGAGTGGCACATGCTCCAAGTCCGTTCAATCCAAGAGCATATTCATAGTTCTCACCGGTATTGTTAGAATATTTTCCTCCGGCATAGAGTTCACAATAAACCAGTTCCCAGTTAAAACGTTTCTCAATTGGGTTATAATCAACGGGAACTCCACGCCCCTGATCCTCTATTGTGATAGAATAATCTTTATGCCGGATTACCTTAATTTGCTTTCCATAACCTTCTCTGGCTTCGTCAATTGAGTTTGACAAGATTTCAAAAAATGAATGCTGGCAGCCTTCCAAACCATCCGACCCAAATATGACCGCCGGCCTTAACCTGACTCTGTCGGCACCTTTTAATGATGTAATACTTTCATTCCCGTAGTTTTTCTTTTGTCTTGCAGACATTTTTTCACTCCCGTTGCTTTATTCTGCGTTTATTAAGTATAGAATAATCATTTAGTTATCAAGAAAATTTTATCATATGCCGCACCGAACACAAATAAAATTATTTTGACTGCAATTTCAAGCTTTATTTTACCTGACATCCGTACTTTATGCAAAGCATGTTTGTATATACCGCTATTCTGCCGAAGTGCCAAAACTGTTTGCGCATCTGTTATGTTTGACATGATGAAGTGGATACAAGAAAGCAGGAGAGTTCTCCTGCTTTAATCAAAAAATAATCTTCTCAATTTTTCCATAAAAGAAGTTTTTACCGCCAAAGCACTTTGAATATTGACATTTATCTTGCCTGAATTAATATCACCAAAGCATTCGATACTTATTCCCTCCTGCTTTTTGACAAGCTCGATTTTTGTGGCGCCATTTCTATATTTCTCATAGGCGTCGCTGAAGAAAAGTGAACATAACCCCATAGTCTGTTTTTCGCCTAAAACCGGTTTCAGATATTCTTTCGCCAGATTGCTTACCTTCCCGTAATCTTTGCAGGTCGCCTCAGACAGTTTATTTCCGTTAATAGCTATACTTACCGACATCGCTTTGTTTTCTTTCTGCACATTGACATCGGCAACGCCGTCATCGGAAGAATAGGTCATACTATCACTTTTCCCCATCTTCTTTGCTAACTCTTCCAGACCTGACTTAATGGTATTCAAGGTCCGGGTTTCTACTTTTCCAAAAAATCCTCCCCGGGAATCGGTCAGCCCCACCGCGGCCATTACCGTACCTGGACTCGCCAAAGCGACAATTATTGACACCAGCAATAAAACACTTAATAATGATACCATCGTTCTTTGGGACATAGCACATTTCCTCCTTTGATTGTTTTCCAATTTATAATGTCCAGACAAAGGAGAAACTTGCATAATATTGTGAATGAAATATAACTGTAATAGAATCCGTAAGGATTATGTATCCAGAAATGGAACCCACTTAATTAATTGTAACCGGCTTGAATCGCCTCATTATACTCCTGAGCCAAGGTTTTCATTAGTTTCTCAACAGGTATGATCTCATTGGCTCTGTGCGCATTGACGCCTGCAAAAGCAAACCCGTGCTCAAACTTTCCCATTTTGGCGTTCATTAAAGCAAGGGCGATACAATAAGGGCTCTTCTTAAAATCACATGTTTCAATACAATGAAACGGGCATTTATAGGGTTTTTTCAAACCTTTCTCCACATCACGGAGAAAATCATTTATGATAGCTCTGCCCGGCATTCCTACAGGGCTATTTATTATAACTATATCTTCTTTTTTACAGCTAATATAAGATTTTTTGAAGTCATCCGACGCATCACATTCATCAGTTGTTACAAAGCGGGTCGCCATTTGTACCCCTGAAGCTCCTATCCGGGTTATCCGGTAAATATCATCACCGGTATATAATCCTCCGCCAGCTATCACCGGGATTGATTTTCCCGTTTCATCTTCTATTTTTTTAACCTCATCTGCTACTTCCACTACCAATCTTTCAAGGGCGAATTCCGAATTTGTAAGCTGTTCATTACTAAAGCCAAGGTGCCCTCCGGCCATGGGACCTTCAACCACTACAGCATCGGGAACGTAATCGTATTTCTTGATCCATTTCTTTGCTATAAGGCCTATAGCTCTTGCAGATGAAACAATAGGAACAAGTTTTGTACCCCTTTCCTCTCCTAAAAAGGACGGAAGAGATAAAGGCAGTCCCGCTCCCGCAAAGATAATATCAATCTTCTCTTCTATAGCCGTTTTCACCATCTCAGCAAAATTTGACATTGCAACCATTATGTTAACACCTAAGATACCTTTGGTTTTTTCCTTTGCTTTCCTTATTTCATTTCTCAAGGCTCTCAAATTTGCTTCAAGAAAGTTTCGTGCAAAATCCTTTTCGAGCATCCCTATTCCTGCCGCAGAAATAACTCCAATTCCTCCGCAATCGGCAACTGCCGACGCCAGCCTGCTTAATGAGATTCCAACTCCCATACCACCTTGAATAATGGGTATGCGCGCTGTCAGTTCACCGATTTTTAAACTTAAGCCATTAAATGAAAACATATGACTCTCCTTTGTTAATATATCAATAGCCGTTTGCGAAACGGCAAAACGCTCTAAATAAAAGCGTCTACGCACTCAATTTATATTGAACTCCTCCATATTTCGTAATATAATAGAAGTAACAATAAACTAAAATAAACCAAATATGGAG
>JBMNTI010000023.1:0-24667 GCA_050945655.1 Acetivibrionales bacterium
AACCTGCGCCTGCCCCTCAACCTGCGCCTGCCCCTCAACCTGCACCTGCTCCTCAACCCATACCTACTCCTCAACCAGTAGCCTCTCCTCAACCTGATTACCAACCCAAACCCGTTTATCAGACGCCGCCTACATATGCCTCACCGGCACCTCAGGTTGCTGCTGAGAATAACAAGCATAGCAAAACGGTTTCCTTCGGAGCATGGCTGGGCATTCAATTTCTAAATATTATTCCTTTTATGTTCGGGGTTATCTTTAATATATTAATTATTATTTCAACTGTAACAAACTTGGATAATATTACTCCCGTAGGAATTGCATTTTTTGCTTTTTCTTTGTTTTATATAGTTCTTCTGTTCGTATGGGCTTTTGGGAAACCCAAAGCGCGTTCATTGAAGAATTATGCTAAAGCAACTCTCTTGCTGGCGATTATTGTAATTATTCTTGTCATCATAAGCTTCTTTGTTCTACGTGAAAGAGTTATGGATTTGATTCCTCAGCTGGAAGACTTAAATTTATATTTTAATTATTGATATTTGTTTAAACTGGCATTAATTGTATAAGGTATTTAAAAAATGTTTGAAAAAGGGTTTTCTCACTACAGTGGTTGTGAACCCTTTTTTCTTTGATAATATTTAAACGAATGCAAAAACATATAAACTTTTTTTAAATAAAGTAATTCATAATTTTTCTGGACAAGTTTAATTTACTGTGTTAAGATATTTGAGAATTCGAATGAAAGGAATAAATTATGTCTTATTGCATAAAAAAATACAACATTGAATATGTCGTGCCGACGGTGAATATCGGAGTAATTGTTCCTTTCCTTTCGAGAAATTCAACAGGCAGGAAAATAATTGTTTTTAAAAATAGTAAGATATAGTCTTACTATTTTTTTTAAATATTGAAGCATAACTGAAAGGCGGAAAAGAGATGAAGCTTCGCTCAAAGGATCTTTTAGGATTAGAAAACATAGGAGCTGATGAAATTAAATTTATCCTTGAAATCGCAAAAGATATGAAGAAAATTGTTAATAGCTCCATGAAAAGAGTCAATTATCTTCAGGGAAGATCTGTTATTACCCTGTTTTATGAAAACAGTACACGCACAAGAGTATCCTTCGAACTGGCGGCCAAGTACATGGGAGCCCAAGCGGTGAATATTTCGGTAGCTTCAAGCAGTGTGGCAAAAGGTGAAACTCTTATTGACACTGGAAAAACCTTAGAGGCTATGGGAGCGGATATCGTTATAATACGCCACAATCAAGCAGGAGCACCTCATTTGCTTGCCGCGAATATCAGCGCTTCGGTTATCAACGCAGGTGACGGAATGCATGAGCATCCTACTCAGGCACTTTTGGATATGATGACGATTAAGGAGGCTTTTGGAACACTACAAGGTCTTAAAGTAGCAATAATCGGGGATATATACCATAGCAGAGTGGCCAGGAGCAATATTATAGGTCTGACAAAAATGGGTGCTGAAGTTCACTTGTTCGCACCTTCCACGCTTATGCCCGTTGGGGTCGAGCATTTGGGGGCAAGGATTTTTCCGACTATAGAAGATGCAGTATATGATTGTGATGTGGTTATGGGGCTGAGAGTCCAGTTAGAGAGGCAAAAGAAATCTCTATTTCCTTCAATAAGTGAATACTCAAGGTTTTTTGGGTTAAACCAGGAAAATGTCAAAGGAGCTAAAAAGAATGCTCTGTGGATGCATCCGGGGCCGGTCAACCGGGGTGTGGAGATGACTTCAACAATAATCGATGCGGATAGATCGGTAATTAATAATCAGGTTACAAACGGTGTCGCGGTAAGAATGGCATTGCTATATTTACTGACAGGGAGGGAAGAACTGTGAGAATACTAATACTAAACGGAGCATTTGTGCAAGAGAATCAAATTGAAAAGAGAAATATTCTGATTGAAGAAGGCATAGTGGTTTCGGTTAATGCAGCCTATGAAACCAAGGCTGATAAAATTATAGATGCCGAGGGGCTTTATGTGCTACCCGGCCTTGTAGATGCCCATTGCCATCTCAGAGATCCGGGATTTGAGTATAAGGAGGATATAGTATCCGGCACTAAAAGCGCAGCCAGAGGTGGATTTACATCAATTGCCTGTATGCCGAATACAAACCCGGTCGTCGATAATGCCTCAGTTGTTCGCTATATAATAGAAAAATCCCAAAAAGAGGGTTATGTCAATGTTTTCCCGATAGGAGCAATCACCAAAGGATTAGAAGGAAATGAGATTTCCGAGATGGGAATTATGAAGGAAGCAGGGATAGTTGCAGTATCAGATGACGGTAATCCGGTTATGAATGGGGATGTAATGAAAAAAGCCCTGATCTATGCCGGGCAGTTTGATCTACCTGTTATATCCCACTGTGAGGATATTAACCTTACCGACAGTGGAAGTATGAACGAGGGCTTGACCTCAACTATAATGGGCTTAAGGGGGATTTCTTCCTTATCAGAGGATGTCATGGTAGCTCGTGAAATTTTGTTATCTGAATACACAAAGATTCCGATCCACATAGCCCATGTTTCGACAAAAACATCGGTTGAACTGGTAAGACAGGCAAAAAAAAGGGAAGTAAAAGTTACGGCAGAAACCTGTCCCCATTATTTTACGCTAACTGATAAGGCTTGTCTGAACTATAACACCAATGCAAAAATGAAACCGCCCCTGAGAGGCCAGGAAGATCTGGAGGCTGTTATAGGAGGCCTGAAAGACGGTATATTGGATATAATAGCCACCGACCATGCTCCCCACCATTTTGACGAGAAAAACGTGGAGTTTGAGAAAGCCGCAAACGGTATAGTGGGCTTTGAAACAGCACTGGCATTAAGCTATACCCAGTTGGTCGAAAAAGGGCATTTAAGCCTTCATCAAATGATTGAAAAGCTTACTGTAAATCCGTCTAAATTGCTTAAAATTGACAAAGGCACTATCGAGTGCGGCAAAGCGGCAGACATAATACTGGTGGATTTTGATCACGAATATAAAGTGGATGTTTCAAAATTTGAGTCGAAGAGCAAGAACTCACCCTTTGATGGATTAATGGTTAAGGGTAGGGTTATGGCAACAATAGTTGGAGGCAGGATTGTGTACAACGAAGTAGGAAGTAAGTGGTAAGAAATAAGAATCTTGTGTCCACAACTTGGCAACATAATCAGAGCGGGGCAAGGTTTCTCAGTAAGATAAGCCGGAATGCAGCAATGGAAAGACCACCGCATGGTAACGATATTAAACAAGTATGAGCGACCCGTGAGTAAAAGACCACACGTTGGGACATGGCGGAGCGTAAGACGGAGCCATGGCGCTTACCGACATAATTGATCTGTTTGACTGCGGTGCTTGTAGGCGTTCGGAATGAGAATCCTGCACGTGCCCATAAACTGAATTTTTAATAGAATCAGGAGGCAATATGAATTTCTCAGATAAGCTTGCACAGCAAATTAGATTAAAGAACAACCCTTCCGTACTGGGGCTTGACCCGAAGCTGGAGTATATACCGGCATCTATTAAAGAAAAATTCTTTACAGGAAATGCAGACTCAAAAAAAGCTGCGGCAGACAGCATTATTGAATTTAACAAAAAGCTTATAAACGCATTGTGCGATATAATACCCGCAATAAAGCCACAGCTTGCCTACTATGAAATGTACGGCACGGAGGGAATCAGGGCTTTTTACGAAACAATCGGTTATGCAAAGGAAAAGGGATTGTTAGTTGTTGCCGACGGAAAACGAAATGACATAGGGACTACCGCCCAAGCCTATGCAGCAGCCTACCTTGGGAAAACGGACATAAACGGGACACCGGAAGAAGCCTTTGGTGTGGACGCCCTCACAGTGAATGCCTATTTGGGTATCGACGGGATAAAACCGTTTATCGAAGCCAGTGAGAATTACGATAAGGGTATATTCGTATTGGTTAAAACCTCAAATCCGTCGTCAGGCCAGCTTCAGGATCTGATTCTGCAGGACAGACGCACAATATATGAGGCAATGGCAGATTTGGTCAATCAATGGGGCGGTACAACAATCGGGCAATGCGGATATTCCTCCATAGGGGCTGTGGTAGGAGCAACTTATCCGAAACAGCTTGAGGAAATGAGAAAACGTATGCCAAAAGCGTGGATACTGGTTCCGGGATATGGAGCCCAGGGCGGTACCGCTGCCGATGTGGCCGGTGCTTTTGACAGTAAGGGTCTGGGAGCCGTCATTAATGCATCGAGAAGCCTTATGTGCGCTTACAGGCTGGATATGTGGAAGAGCAAGTTTACCCATGAAGACTTTGCGGAAGCCTCAAGAGCCGAGGCAGAGCGTATGAGGGATGATATAAACAAGGAAAGGGAAAAAATATGAGGGCTATTTTGGCTTTAGAAGACGGAACTCAATTTGTGGGACAATCAGTAGGAGCTGTCGGCACAAGTGTGGGTGAGGTCGTAGTTCATACAGGCATGACAGGATATTTGGAAATACTGACTGATCCGGCCGGCACAGGGCAGTTGATAGCCATGACATACCCGTTGATCGGCAATTACGGCATAAATGAAGAGGATAAGGAATCAGAAAAACCTAATGCAAGGGGCATTATTGTACGGGAGTTGTGTGATGAGCCCAGCAATTTCAGATCCCAGGAATCTCTGCAAAGCTACCTTATAAAACATAATATCGTTGGGATACAGGGTATCGACACCCGCGCATTGACCCGGATACTCAGGGATAAAGGTACAATGAACGGTGTGATTACAACCTGTCCCGATTTCAATTTTGAGGATTGGTCGGGAAAACTGCATGCATATAAAATAATAAAGCCTGTGGAGCAGGTCACTTCCAAAGAAGTGCGGCATATTGAGGGAACCGGCAAAAAGGTCGCTATGGTGGATTACGGCGTAAAGAATAGCATTATCCGCTGTCTTGAAAAACGCAATTGCGAGATTTATATATTTCCGGCCACTTCTACAGCCAATGACATTCTTGATGTTGAGCCCGATGGCATAATATTGTCCAACGGTCCCGGAAATCCCAGGGATTGTGAATATCAAATAGAGGTAATAAAAGAGTTGATAGGGCAAAAGCCCATATTCGGTATATGTCTGGGTCACCAGCTTACTGCTTTGGCATATGGCGGGGATACGGGAAAATTAAGATATGGTCATCGCGGAAATCACCCGGTCAGGGATTTGGCAAACGGTCGAACCTATATTACGTCTCAAAACCATGGCTATGTTGTACTCTCTGAAAAGCTGGACAAAAATAGAGCGGTTGTAAGCCATATAAATATGAATGATGGTACGGTAGAAGGGATAAGGTATCTCGACACCCCCACATTCACAGTTCAGTTCTATCCCGAAGCATCTCCGGGTCCAAAGGAAATGGAATACTTATTCGATGATTTTATTGCACTAATGGACATGTAGTGAAGGAGGTTCAAATAAGAATGCCCAAAAGACATGACATAAAGCGAGTTTTGGTTATAGGCTCAGGTCCGATTATTATTGGTCAGGCAGCTGAGTTTGATTATGCCGGCACCCAGGCCTGTCAGACATTAAAAGAGGAAGGTATAGAATCCATACTGGTTAACAGTAATCCCGCTACCATTATGACGGATTTGGAAATTGCGGACAAGGTATATATTGAACCTCTCAATGTTGAGACTCTAAAGAAAGTAATATTAAAAGAAAAGCCAGACAGCATCTTACCCACTCTGGGAGGACAGACTGGGCTGAACCTTGCCACAGAGCTTGCCGAATCAGGCTTTTTGGAGCAGGAAGGGATAAGACTTCTGGGGACAAAGGTCGAGGCCATTCGCATGGCTGAGGATCGTCAGGCATTTAAGGATACTATGGAATCGATAGGTGAGCCCTGCATTCCCAGCAAGGTGGTAAACACTATTGAAGATGCTTTGACCTTTGCCGAAAAAATAAACTATCCTGTGGTTATTAGACCTGCATATACTCTGGGCGGTACAGGAGGCGGAATTGCATATGACGATGAACAGCTTAAAAACATAGGCATAAACGGTCTCCGTTTAAGCAGGGTGAATCAGATTCTTATTGAGAAATGCATTTCTGGCTGGAAAGAAATCGAATATGAGGTTATGGGCGATTCCAAGGGAAATGTGATAACTATTTGCAGCATGGAGAATATTGACCCTGTGGGTGTTCATACCGGGGACAGCATTGTTGTGGCGCCAACTCAAACCTTGGGGGATAAAGAGTATCAAATGCTTAGGTCTGCTGCTTTGAATATTATTAAGGCATTGGGAATAGAAGGCGGATGTAACTGCCAATTTGCACTTCACCCTGAAAGTTTTGAATATGCGGTTATCGAGGTAAATCCCCGTGTAAGCCGTTCCTCGGCTTTAGCCTCAAAAGCAACGGGCTACCCTATAGCAAGAGTGGCTACCAAGGTTGCTGTCGGCTATGGTTTGGACGAAATAAGAAATGCTGTTACAGGCAAATCATTTGCATGCTTTGAGCCTGCAATAGATTACTGTGTGGTCAAGGTTCCAAAATGGCCTTTTGATAAATTTGTTAAAGCCAAGCGTACCCTTGGAACCCAGATGAAGGCTACAGGAGAGGTTATGGCAATAAGCAATTCCTTTGAAGGAGCCCTTATGAAAGCCCTGCGTTCGTTGGAGTTGGGTATAAAAACACTTGAAACGCCCCTTTGCAAGGACTTGGATTACCAGTCTCTCAGAGAAATGCTTCATAGAATCGACGACAACAGGTTACTGGTTATTGCCGAGGCAATAAGAAGAGGAATAGAGCTTGAAGATATAAATAACATTACAAAGATAGATATGTGGTTTCTCCATAAGTTCAGAAAAATTGTAGAAATGGAGGAATACTTAAAGACTCTGACAATCAGGACACTTGATGAAGAAATACTCGTTAAGGCCAAGAAAATGGGCTTTTTAGATGAGGTAATTGCAAAATATATTAAATCTGAGACAAAAGAAGTCAAAGCATTGAGAGATGAATGGGGAATTAAACCGTCATTTAAGATGGTAGATACATGCGCCGCCGAATTTGAAGCTGAAACACCTTACTATTATTCGACCTATGACGAGTATAATGAATCAGTACCCACAAAAAACAAAAAGGTAATTGTTTTAGGTTCGGGGCCTATACGCATAGGGCAAGGTATTGAATTTGACTACTGTTCGGTTCACTCGGTATGGGGACTGAAAGAAGAAGGGTATGAAGCGATTATAATAAATAATAATCCGGAAACAGTTTCCACCGACTTTGATACCTCAGATAGACTATATTTTGAGCCTTTGACCCCTGAGGATGTAAAGGAAATTATTGAGTTGGAGAAGCCTGAGGGAGTAATTGCCCAATTCGGTGGGCAGACTGCTATAAAGCTGACCGGTCCTTTAGCCGATGCAGGAATCCGAATATTCGGCACTGCAGCCGGGGATGTAGATGCCGCAGAGGATCGTGAGAAGTTTGATGCCATTCTTGAACAGTTAAATATCCCGAGACCGAGAGGTTTTACTATCCACACCACAGAACAAGCTCTGAAAGCGGCCGGGAGCCTGGGTTATCCGGTTCTGATACGGCCTTCTTATGTCCTTGGCGGGAAGGGAATGGAAATTGCGTATAATGACAGTGATGCCATTGAATTCATGGAAATAATAAACCGTGAAGAGCAGGAGCATCCTGTTCTGGTCGACAAATATCTAATGGGCAAGGAGCTTGAGGTAGATGCCGTATGTGATGGTGAAAACATATTGATACCGGGAATCATGGAGCATCTGGAAAGAGCGGGCGTGCATTCGGGTGACAGTATTTCAATATATCCCCCCCAAAGTCTGCCGGAAAGTATTAAAAACAAGATTATTGATTATACCGGGAAACTGGCAAAGGCCCTCAATGTCATTGGTATGGTAAATATCCAGTATGTATTGTACAATAATGAGGTTTACGCCATAGAGGTGAACCCCAGATCCAGCCGAACAGTACCGTATATCAGCAAGGTTACGGGAATCCCTCTTGTCAAGATGGCAACCCGTATCATGATGGGACAGAAACTATCCGATTTTCCCTATGGAACAGGGCTCTTCAGAGAAAGCGAGTATGTGGCCGTAAAGGTTCCTGTGTTCTCATTTGAAAAGCTTCATGGAGTCGACACCAGCCTTGGCCCTGAAATGAAGTCTACGGGAGAAGTGCTGGGAATTGCCGGGAACTTGCATGAAGCCACTTTAAAAGGCATTGTGGCCGCAGGACTTAAACTGCCGGAGCCAGGGAGCGGAATTTTGTTTACGGTGCGTGATACCGACAAGCCCGAATTGATAGAATTGGCCGAAGGATTTGAACGTTTGGGATATACACTTTACGCCACAGGCAAGACTGCACTTTATTTAAATAAACATGCCATTGCCACCAACAGCGTTAAAAAGCTGCATGAAGGCTCTCCAAATATAATCGAGCTTATGGAGCAGGGCAAGATTAAAATGATAATCAATACTCCGACCAAGGGGCGAAATGCAGAAAGGGATGGGTTCAGAATCAGAAGAAAAGCTGTAGAACGTTCCATACCTTGTCTTACAAGCCTTGATACGGCTTACGCCGTATTGCGGTGCCTGAAAACCGGGAAAAGGCCGGAGGATTTGGACATAGTAAATCTGGATGTGTTTAAAGGCAACTGACATTTTTTCAGTGTGTTTTAATCGGCTTAAGCCAATCAGCTTAACCATACGTATATTACTAATGTTATCCGTGAAGTAAAGTTCTAAGGTGCTAAAATAAGTATCCTTAGAACTTTTTTTCATGTTACCGTAGTTATTACATTTAAAACCGCAGATATTACATTTCAGTTTCTTCCCGTAAGGAATACGATATAATATGGAGAAAAAGGGTCTGCCTCAAAATACGCAGCATGTCATTCTGAGGCCATATAATGGCCGAAGAATCTATAAAAATGGCAGTCTTTTTTAAGACAGATCCTTTTTATTCAAAATATCAAGGGAGGATTAGCAATTTTGAAAGTACACCGAATATTAGCGGTTTTATTGACATTAACCTTATTTCTTACCTCCTGTGCTTTACAGAATGCAGTGGAAACAGACATATACAAAGGTGACTCCCTGGCGTTGGGCATTATAGGGGAACCACCAGAAGTCAGAGAAACAAATACAACCTTTGTTGAAATAGGCTTTGAAGATTTAATAGATAGTGATTTTGAATCTAAATATGATGCAATCTTTATTACGAAAGAAAATCTATCAAAAGCTGCTGATTCTGAATTTGCGGAAGTCTATAAAACATCAAATATTCCCTTCTTTTTTATTCAGACAACGAAGGGATATATACCTTTTGTTAAAGAAGACCTGTCCAATGACGATGCTCCGGAAGTGCCCGATAGTTCATATATCACAGGTATTCATTATGAGAAAAACCGTCGCTGGAGTTTTTGTTTATATAATGACATTGAAAATTCAATAAATATTGAAGATGTTTACAGCAGGGTTTTCATTACAATATCAGAAAATGCTGTTTCAACCTAAAGATGTAGACAGTTATCAAAAATATACTTAACGTCAAGTAAGAAAGTTTATATGATAAGTCGAAATTTGATTTTATCATTTTGCGACTTTTTTGTATGCTGTGAATAATACCATGGTATAATCATATAAGAGATATAAATATTGATCCGAACTGACAAATGAAAAAAACGGGGGGAAAAAATGAATAACAGAATTATCGTAACTTATGGACAGGATCCATGGAAAATGACCAGGGATGTCCTAGAAAAAGCTGAATTGACTAGAATGATTTCAAAAAGGGCGCTTATTGGTATAAAGCCCAATCTGGTGGTAGCCAGGCCTGCCCATACCGGAGCGACGACAACACCTGCTATTATAGCGGCGCTGATTGAATACCTAAAAGAGCACGGACATAACAATATTGTGATTTTAGAGAGTTCCTGGGTAGGAGATAGCACGAAAAGAGCGTTCAAAGTATGCGGCTATGATGAAATATCAAGGAAATATAATGTACCGCTATTTGATATCAAACAGGATACCTACACAATTAAATCCTATAACGGCATGAATATGGAAATCAGCAACAAAGTGCTTTCATTGGACTTTCTTATAAACGTTCCGGTATTGAAAGGGCATTGCCAGACCTTAGTGACAGGCGCTCTTAAAAATATGAAAGGGTGTATTTCAGACCGGGAAAAGCGTAATTTCCATACCAGGGGACTTCATAAACCGATAGCTTATCTTAACAAGGTAATAAAGCAGGATTTTATTTTAGTAGACGGTATATGCGGTGATCTTGACTTTGAAGAGGGTGGAAATCCCGTGCAGATGAACCGTATTTTCTGCGGTACGGATTCTGTGTTGATAGATTCCTATATAGCATCAAACATGGGGTACAAACCATACGAGGTTAATTATATAAAGATAGCGGAAGAAATAGGAGTTGGAAGCTCTGATATTGATAATGCCGAGGTAATTGTACTTGATATGGACGAAAGTGTTGCGAAACCATCACCTTCACGCAAAGTCCAAAAGCTTTCTCAGTATGTAAAAGCCAAAGATGCATGTTCAGCATGTTATGCAAATTTAATACAGGCTTTGGCAAGACTTGATGACCAGGGCTTATTGCACAGATTAAAGAATAATCCCATTTTGATCGGGCAGGCATATAAAGAGCAAAAGGCAGACGGAATCGGTGTCGGGAAATGCACATCATGTATCAGCCGTACATTGGGTGGGTGCCCTCCGTCAACACCGGCAATTCTTGATTTTATAAAAAAAAGTATATAAATATTTTAAGAAACTAAAAAACTCGTGATTATTAAACGGTTTTAATCTATAATAAAAGTTAATCAGGATGTCAACCGCCTCTATAAGAGGCTGGTGATCCTATTTTTTCGGTGACTGACCATCTAAAAACTGTTGAATTAGCAAATATTAATAAATATTTTCTGTGAATCGTGGTTTATATAACTCAATAGACGTTGAAACAAAGGGGTATGATGTTTCTGGGGCTGGACAAAAAATTCCATTCTGCTGATCAACAAATAATTTCTTCTGATATAAGGAAGAACTTGTCAGAAAGTATGAAAGCAAAATTTTTTGTGCTTTTAAGTCTTTTATTTTTCCTGCTTGCGTTTATTTACAACACTCCATACGAGGTATGGATTGGATTCATAAAAATTATATGTTCCCCTGCAAATTTACTTACCGACTATATCCAATTGTCGAATATCGGGGCGACTTTTTTCAATGTGGGTGTTATGGTTCTGTTGAGTATCGGAATAGTCAAGGTAAATGGTATTGCAATCAGCGGACCGATTATTGCAGCTGTTTTTACTGTTGCTGGATTTTCTTTTTTCGGCAAAAACCTATTCAACTCGATTCCTATTACTATAGGGGTTTTCCTGTTTGCAAAAATGGATCGAAAGCCTTTCAGAAATTATGTACTGCAAGCCTTATTTGGTACGGCATTAGGACTATTGGTAAGTGAATTCGTTTATATGCAAATAATTACCTACAGAAATACACTACATGGATAAAATTTAAGGCTCCCGCAAAATTCTCAGGGAGCCTTTGGTGCGGACAAAGGGACTTGAACCCCCACGGTTTCCCGCTAGATCCTAAATCTAGTGCGTCTGCCAATTCCGCCATGTCCGCATAGTTACTTTGCAATTATAGCAACGGTTTTAGCCTTTGTCAAGATAATAGTATTTTTGAAAATTTTTAATTTGGAAACCCTCATATGAAAAAGTAAATTTAGAATATTCTCAATAAATCACAAAATAATTATAAAACACAAAAAAATTCATTTGAATAAATGAACCAATTATTATATGCTTGTATAGAACTTAATATTAACAATAATCATAGGCACCGAACAGGTTTAATAGGGAAAGTGTTAAATCCACTGCAGCCCCCGCTACTGTAAACGGCGACGAATCCCGATCCACTGGCAATCAGCTGGGAAGGTGGGAGGAGATTGACCCGTCAGCCAGGAGACCTACCTATGATTAAGCTATAAAATTTTTCGGTGGGAAAGATATGGCGAGGTACGGTTTTTGAACTGATTTAAATGACGAAGGCTATACTCCCTATTACCCGAAGGAGATAGCCTTTTTTTATTTGGAATAAACTTCTAATATTAAGCCAGAACACAGCCCTGATGCAGGTAATAAAAGTAAAACAGGTTTACAAGCATATGTACTCTTCTTCAACAAAAACGTAAATGACGGGCAGGATCCCTATTTAATACTAAGGAGGACTAGCATGATTACTTTGAATGAAACATTAAACAGTATTAAAGCGGCTGATAAAGACTCTATGTCTCAGGCAAGAGCAAGGATCGACATTCTTGCAAAACCCATAGGAAGTCTCGGGATACTGGAGGAAATTGCAGAAAAAATAGCCGGAATTACGGGAAAAGTGCATAACAGAATCCAAAAAAAAGCTGTAATTGTAATGTGTGCAGACAACGGAGTGACCGAAGAAGGTGTTAGTGCGGCGCCTCAGAGCGTTACGGCATTGCTGACCGAAAACATGGCTAAGGGGCTTATGGGTGTATGTTCTCTTTCGAGAATAGCAGGTGCGGATGTTAAAGTGGTTGATATAGGAGTTAAAGCCAAATTTAATAATCCCAATATAATTGATATAAAGATTGCCTATGGAACGGAGAATATAGCAAAGGGACCGGCTATGAAAAGGGATGATGCCATCAGGGCTGTCGAAGTCGGAATTGAAATGGTGGATAAGCTTGCTAAAGAGGGATATGATCTTCTTGGAACAGGTGAACTTGGAATTGGAAATACAACTACAAGTGCAGCTGTTCTGAGTGCTTTCTCGGGACTAAGTCCTGATGTAACAGTAGGTATGGGAGTAGGGCTTACAAGAGAACAATTTGAAAACAAAAAGGATGTTGTAAAAAGAGCACTTAAAGTAAACAATCCCGATAAAAACGATGTTTTTGATGTTATTTCCAAAGTCGGCGGACTGGATATTGCAGGTCTTTGCGGGTGCTTTCTGGGGGCTGCAAAAAACAGGATTCCTATTGTAATTGACGGGTATATATCATCTGCTGCTGCATTATGCGCCTATAAGCTTAACCCTCTTGTACATGATTTCATGTTCCCCTCACATCTGTCGGCGGAACAGGGGGCTTCTTATATGATGAAAGAGCTTAAACTAGAACCTATGGTAAATTTGAAAATGAGGCTCGGGGAAGGATCCGGATGTCCTTTTGCATTTTATATAATCGAATCTGCCGTAGAAATGATCAATAGCATGGGTACCTTTGAAGAAGCAATGATAAATAATAACTTTCTGGTAGATATAAGATGAAAGATGAAAGTGGAGCGGGGTTGATAAAATGAGCAGAATCATTCTGGTGACCGGAGGGGCAAGGAGTGGGAAAAGCACGTTTGCCGAGGAGTTATACAGCAATAAAAAAGATGTTGTATACATAGCGACAGCAAGGGTTACCGATAATGAAATGAAAGACAGAATTTTATTTCATCAGAAGCAGAGGCCAGAAGAGTGGATTACTATCGAGGCAAACTACAGGTTGAGTGAGATTGTAAATGAACGAAAAAATTACCTTCTGGATTGTATAACTGTCCTGACTTCAAATATAATGTTTGATATTACGGGAGAATCAGACAAAATCCCACCTGAAATTCAAGTCAAATTAGAAAAAACCGTCGTCGATGAGATTTCTTTGCTGATAGATAGGGTAAAACAGGCGGGGAAAAACCTGGTCATGGTTACCAATGAGGTAGGAAATTCGATTGTTCCCGAGAATAATGTTGCGAGAATTTACAGAGATATCGCAGGTAGGGTAAACCAAAAAATCGCAAAAATGTGCAGCGAAGTTTATCTCGTTACTTGCGGAATACCGCTGAGGTTGAAATGATAAAATCTTTTGTATTAATGATTCAATTCTTGACAAGGATACCCATTCCTGTCAAGATCGAGATGAATAAGAAAACTGTTTCAAAAGGGCTGCTATTCTTCCCATTAATAGGAATGATGGTCGGCGGTATTTCCTGGCTATTTTATTATTCTTTAAGCTTTGTTGATAATGGCTTGGCTGCTTTTGGCGCTGTACTTGGAGCCATTACGGCAACAGGCGGATTACATTTAGACGGGCTTGCCGATACTTGCGACGGCTTATTTTCAGCCCGTTCCGGAGAGAGAATACTGGAGATTATGAAAGACAGCAGAACGGGTACTTTTGGTGTTATTGCCATTGTTCTTGACTTATTGGCAAGATATATTATCATAAAAGCCTTGAACCCGGAATCAGTACTTATAGCTCTTGTGATTATATCCGGTGCATCACGGCTCATTGCATCAATGCTGGTTACCTTCGGCAGGAGTATAAGATTTGGCGGATTGGGGAGCTTGTTTTCTTCAAGCGCAAGTAGACTGTATTTTTGGATTTCAGCGGTTGTTTTTACTTTTATCGGGATCCTTTCGGGAGAGTTCCCATTTATTTGTTCTCTGCTTATTATGCTGCTCTTTGCTTTTGGGCTTATGAGGTGTTCATACAAAAAAATCGGTGGTTTAACCGGAGACGTATACGGTGCCGGCATAGAGATGACGGAAATACTTGGCCTTATCACTTTTCTGGTGGTGAAAAAATGGAGCTGATCCTAGTAAGACACGGAGTAACGGAGTTAAATAATGCAGGCTGCTTTCTGGGGCGTACTGATTGCGGGTTGACTCCGAATGGTTTCCAGCAGGCTCATAGAATTAAGTATCTGCTCCAGGATACAAACTTTGACTGTGTTTATGTAAGTCCACTGAAAAGAACAATGCAGACGGCAGATATTCTTGACAGAGAATATTTAGCTGACAACAGACTCCTTGAAATGAACTTCGGCATATTTGACGGGCTTGCATATTCTGAGATAGAAAAATTATATCCTGAACACCTGGAAGCATGGAATCGAGATTACCGCAAATACAAGATACCGGATGGAGAAAGCCTGGATGATGTATTCGGTAGAGTGGAGAGTTTTATTAAAGAAAATGTAAAAACCTATAAACGAGTGTTAGCGGTAACTCACGGCGGAGTCATACGGTGTGCTTTGTCATTAGCGCTTTTGAGCAGAGAGCATTTTTACCGCTTCCAGGTCGATCACGGAAGTCTGAGTTATTTGGAATTTAATGAGTATTATAGCTATATAAAGGCTGTCAATAAAAATAGTATGGTTAAACCCGAATGTAAAAAGTTTCTTTATTAAGGTAATGTGTAAAATATGCAATAAAAACAGAGAAGATTGTACAACAAATTCTAACAAACATGATACATATTGCAGTATGGAGATATGTTATAATAACCTTACCCGTTACCGAAATCAAAGATTTCGAACGGATACCAAAGAGCATTGATACTTCGTATTAATAACCTTACCCGTTACCGAAATCAAAGATTTCGAACGGTATAATTTTTTTTATTTTTGACGAAATTTGAATAGGTGAATCATGGATTTATTTGGCATCCTGGAGATGATTGGCGGACTGGCACTATTCCTTTTTGGCATGAGCCTTATGGGGACAGGCCTTGAAAAAAGTGCCGGAAACAAACTTAAGGGATTACTGGAACGGTTGACATCAAAAAAACTGAATGGTTTTTTGATGGGTGTAGCTGTAACAGCTATAATACAGAGCTCTTCAGCAACTACAGTCATGGTGGTCGGATTTGTAAATTCCGGCATAATGACTCTAAAGCAAGCAATTAATATTATTATGGGAGCCAATGTAGGGACAACCGTTACAGCATGGATCCTGAGCTTAGCCGGTATTCAGGGCGGCAATTTATTTGTTGAACTGTTTAAACCTTCTTCTTTTACTCCGATACTTGCCCTGGTCGGTATTATCTATTATATGTTCATTAAAAACCAGAAGAAAAAAGATATTGGTTTGATTATGCTAGGATTTACCACGCTGATTTATGGGATGGAAGCCATGTCGGCAGCTGTTCAGCCATTAGGCGAAATGGAGGGGTTCCGTAATTTGCTGCTGGTTTTTTCAAATCCAATACTTGGTGTATTAGCGGGTGCTGTTGTAACCGGTATAATCCAAAGCTCATCTGCCTCGGTTGGTATTCTTCAGGCCTTATCGGCTACAGGACAAGTTACCATGGGCACAGCAATACCGATAATAATGGGACAGAATATCGGTACTTGTGTTACAGCACTAATTTCGTCAGTTGGAACAAATAAGAATGCTCGCAGGGCGGCACTTGTGCACCTTTATTTTAATATTATCGGTACATTGGTGTTTATGTCGTTATTTACTGTATTAACTAGTATATTTAGTTTTACATTTGTTTATCAAGCAGCGAATCACCTTTATATTGCAATTGCCCATTCATTATTTAATATACTATGCACGGCTCTATTACTGCCTTTTAGCGGTTTACTTGAAAAACTGGCATTTAAGACTATACCGGAAGACAATAAACAAGAAGAGAAGGTATTGCTTCTGGACTCACGCTTGTTTTCAACGCCTTCCATAGCAATCAAACGCAGTAGAGAGGTCGCAAAGGAAATGGCTTATACTGCTATGAATGCCTTAAAGCAGGCATTTGAACTAATTGATACTTATGATGAAAACAAAGCACAACAGGTTAAGGATGCAGAACAGAAATCGGATAATTATGAGGATGCTTTAGGGACGTATCTGGTTAAATTGTCCAGCCAAAGCCTGTCAGCAAGGGACACAACCGAGGCTGCAAAACTGCTTTTTTTAATTGGTGAATTCGAGCGTATTGCCGACTATGCAATGGATATTACTGCGTCTGCTCAGGAAATATTTGATAAGCAAATACAATTTTCCGAGAAAGCAATAAAAGAGCTGGGTACTATTATGTCAGCTGTTGAAGAAGTGGTGGAAACAGCAATTAAGGCGTTCGCTGAAAACAATCTTTTGCTTGCCGCAAAGGTAGATCCTCTGGAAGAAGTAATCGATGATCTGAAGAGTACAATAAAAAAGCAGCACATTGGAAGGCTGCAAAGCAACGAATGTACTATCGAGCTGGGATTCGTCTTCTCGGATTTGTTAACGGTTCTGGAACGTATATCCGACCATTGTTCCAATATTGCCGGATGTGTGATAGAGATGTCACATGACAGCTTGAATATGCATAGTTACCTGTATAAAGCCAAGCATGAGCCTAATAATGAATTCATAAACCAGTATAGGCAATATTCGGCAAAATATGCTTTAAGCAAAGATTAAAGAGACTATATGAACGTATTTAAGCCTTATTATCGTTTGGTAGGAAGGCTTTCGCTTTATGTCAGCTTGGCATTATCCTGAAGGAGATTCCATTTATTTTAATGAAAATAAAGCTGATGTTATAATTAATTACTATTAAGGCAGGTACATATTAATCCTGATTTATTACTAATGTGATGTTTTTCTTTTTCGCATCTGCTATCAGAGTGTCAATGTCTGTCACACTAATAAAGAAACCTTCAATTATGGTTGTGTCAGTCATATGAAAAATAACTTTAGCCGGTACAACTGTCTTAGCAATAATCTCAATTTTTTCAATGTCTTGTATAGATAATACTATCTGATTTTCTGCATTCCTTAAAAATATCTTTTGGTTTTCTGAAACCAAATTGAAATTTTGAACTTCAAAAATACCGGTCCTGATCTTAATTTTCATATACTCACCTCTAATCAAGAACCCAAAAAGACTAGCTATACCATGAAAAAGATAAGTAATGACAACTATAAATCAATGACAAATATTATAGACTGTCAATAATTTTATACCTGTTGTAATCACCCGGCATAACCTTTTGTGCGAGTGAATTAAGATATGAAGAAAAGATACGATTCATGAGAGAATGACTAAAAAGAAATACTGTGGCGGGATCATCAGTTTTTACCACGATAGAATGAGTCTCCCCTAAAACAGTAATGAACACATTTTCAAAGGGGCTTTCGGGTAGTATGTACAAATGATAGTTGTCATTATCAAGAAGAAGCTTCTTAATATTTGCAACATGGCTTAAATATTCAGTTTCCTCATAAAACAAGGTTTTCCCTATGATGAGCTTAGGAAGGTCTATCTTTACTTTATGGGATTTAATACTATTTTCTTCAGGCATGGCAATTAAATCTGTGACACCGTAGATTTTCAATGCATGTAAAAACTCATCAACATTATATTTGTGATATTCTCGGGCATAAGCTTTTTCTTCATCACTAAGCCCACTTCGTAAAAGTATCTTTTCGAAGGTTTCATCCGGCATTGTCGCGATTGGCATTGTATATCTTAAATGCATCTCATATCCGGATTTGTTGCTTGTAGCTTGTGCAAATTGTCGAAAATCATCCGGGCTCCTTAAAAAAAACACATTAATTAGAGGGCGGCTGTTTTTTAGAAGCTCATTAAATTGCCGGTAGTGATAGCTAATCCTGCTTTTTTCAGTACAAAACTCGTACTCGGCAGAATCCTGTGTTCCATTCACGAAAGAAGAATTAATACTGCACTTTTCAGGAAGGATAAATTTGGTCTGGCAAAAGTTATGGCCTTGCTTGCTTTCTAAATAATAGGGTTTAATGAGGCCTGTCATATAAAGTGGTATCCATTTTTGAATAGCATCAAACATTTCAGAAAGAGAACGATGTATATTATGAATGATACATATTTGATTTTTTTGATATAAAACAATTGACATTAAAGAAGCCCATAGCTTTGTAAATTCAGCATCTCCAAGCATCCAATCCATTGGCTGATCCGAATAAAGATAGAGTGTGCCGGCCTCTTTTTGCGTGGCCACTATGGTTAAAAACTGTATTACAGCCTTTCGAAGGCCTTCAATACCATAAAAAACCTCTGAGTTTGGTTGTTGATTAAGTGATATAAGAATACTATCTATAAACTTTTGGGAGTTTTCAAATACGGGTTCGTAGGAATTTAATCTATCTAAAAAACTACCCATAAGAATATTTTCGGCCGTTTCCGGTTCCGATTGCATCCATTCAAGCAGCCTTTCCTCCAATTCTTGAGACTCTTCCGGTATAGGCTCTCCCATAAGCGGCGACAGAAGGTTTGTTTTATCTTCATATGAATATTCAGAAGCTTTTTTGGCCAACCACTGACAAAATTGTCTGGGAAACCAGCTGTTAGCAGGAGGAACACGCATTCCGGTACGGAACCTGCTAACGAGTGAGGCGTCAATATGCATAACGCGTGCCAGCTTGATATTGGATAAGTCAAAAGCCTCCATCAAGGCGTCAAGCTTTTCTGAAAAAGCCCTAAGTTTCTTTATAGATTTATTTGTCTGGATGTTTTTGTCCTTACTCAGCCTTTCTTTTTTTAAATCGGGGGTTCCCAACCAGCGAAGTACTTGTTGAAGAATTTGATCCGTTTCATCCACAACATCAGCGTTACACAAATTACACAACTTCTCAATTAATCCATGTTCTTGAGCAGATATTGTAAGCCCTCTACATAAACAATAAAGCTGATGGCTTCCTTTGGAAGGGATACGTTTTCCGGTACGAAATCTACTTATGAGAGAAGCATCAAGACCACCTGTGCGAGCGACTTCAACATTTGAAAACTCCATGTTTGCAAAAATAAAATCTAGTCTTGTTTTGAAATTCAATGAAATCCCCCCTGCTAATAATTTTAACTTAAACCTCTACGGTATACAATGACAGTTTTTTATTTTGTCAATGAATCCTAATTGTCATTTGCTGAACAGAACATATTATCGTTTTATAATTAAGTATAACAACATAAAAATGTGGGGGGAAGATGAGTACATATGGCAAAAAAATATTTTGGTTATGGTGATTTTTTTTGCTCAAATTGTGGGGAACGAAGAGAAAAAGGAAAAATGAAATGTCCTGTATGCGGTGTCTGGTATTCTGAAAAGAAAAAATACGGTGACTCTTCTGCGTTGGGTGCCGGTGGTATCGGTTGGTCAGACAAAATCAACGATCCGAGATTTGCAAAATTTGACCGCAATTACCGCAAATACAGCTATATTTGGGTGGGTTCTCTTTCAGTTATCATACCTACTATTATGCTTGCTATCGGAGATATCAGTCTTGATAAGGAAGGTATAACTGTAATATCGGTTATTATAGGGGTGCTGTGGCTGTTTTGCCTGGTATTTCTTTTTTACGGTCGAAATAACCCCGACTGGGATGGCCAGCTTATTGATAAAAGAATAGACCATAAGACAAGAAGAGTAAAATCAGGAGACGGTTACAGAAAAGAAAACTATGTAGAATATATACTTGTTTTCAGACTTACTGATGGCAGTATAAAAGAAGTTTCTTTTAAGGAAAACGAAACAAGATTTGATTATTACCGTATAGGTGATTATGTACATTATCATGGGAAAAAGCGCCTTTCTGCAATTGAAAAGTATGATAAGTCTCAAGATGAGATTTTGTTCTGCATAAAATGTCATTGTCAGAATGATGCACGCAATAATTATTGTACAAGATGCGGATGCCCCTTGCTGAAAGGGCAACCGCTTAAGTGAACACTAGTCAAAAGCAATAAAAGGAGGAGAGGTCAATATGGTTTTGTATATTATCCTTGCCGCTGTTTTACTGATTCTTATCATCCTAGCAATCTCTTATAACGGATTTGTAAAGCTGCGAAACCAATCAGACGAAGCGTTTTCAACCATGGATATTTATCTTAAGAAACGCTATGACATGATTCCAAACCTGGTTGAAGTTGTGAAACAATACGCCGCCCATGAACGGGAAACATTAGAAAGAGTAATTCAAGCCCGTAATATGGCTATGGGTGCAAGAACCTTTGAGGAACGTACTCAGGGTGAGAATCTTCTTTCAGGAACACTGAAATCACTATTTGCGGTATCGGAGAGTTATCCACAGCTTAAAGCCGATGGTAATTTTTTAAATCTTCAAAATCAAATCGTCGGACTTGAAATTGATATATCTCAATCCCGAAAATATTATAACGGTGTTGTAAAAGTAATGAACAATAAAACTGAAATGTTTCCATCAAATTTATTGGCAGCAATGTTTGGTTTTAAGAGATATCCATACTTCATGGTGGATGAATATGAACGCAGAAACGTGCAGGTAAGATTCTGACGGAGGAATGATATGATGCTGAAACGATGCCTTGTGCTCATATTTACGGCTCTTCTTATATTGGTGAATATATCAAATACGGCAATAGCTCTGGAGGCTTTCGAGATCTCCGCTTTTGATATTGTTATGAATGTACAGAGTGATAACAGCTACGAGATTACCGAGACTATCGATGTAGAATTTTTAGAGCAAAGGCACGGTATTATACGCTCAATCCCGTTGAAAACCTATCGCGGTAAGCCGACTGCAATAATAGGTGTAGAGGTATCCGGGCATAAATACTCAACCAGCAAAGAAGAGGGAAACCTTAACATAAAAATAGGTGATGAAAAGTTATACGCCGATAAAAAAGAAAAATATATCATATCATATACCTATGTTATTGGTGACGATGGTTTACGCAATATGGACGAATTATATTTTAACCTTATCGGAACCGATTGGGATTGCCCAATTTCAAACATCACCTTTACAATTAAGATGCCAGGCAGATTTGATGACGACAAACTGAATTTTACATATGGCAAGAAAGGTAGTACGAAAAATGATGCTGTAAGCTACATTGTGGAAGGAAGAACCATAAAAGGCAAGCTTAACAGTTCTCTGGGCCCGAATGAAGCCTTGACAATTGCCCTTCCGTTACCTCAAGGCTATTTTGAAGATGCAAAGCCTTTAAATGACGGGTTAATAGATAGGTTTGGCTGGTTATTTTCTGCATTGGCTGTCTTAGTTGGAATTTTTATTTGGGTATCATTGGGAAAAAAGAAACAGGGTTTTCCTACTGTTGAATTCTACCCTCCTCAAGGAACTACCAGTGCAGATGTGGGCTTTCTCATCGATGGCCGTGTAGATCCTTTTGATATCACATCTCTTATTATATACTGGGCTGACAAAGGCTATCTTTCCATAACCGAGTACAATACAAAGAAGCTATTTGGTACAAAAAAGAGCTTTTTACTTACAAAGCTGCGGGAAATGGGCGATGAAGCAAAGCCCTATGAAAGAAAAATGTTTTATGAAATGTTTTTATATGGTAATGGTACCCAGGTGTATACAGAAGAACTTTCCAACCGGTTTTACAGAACCGCAGATAAAATTAAGTATTATATAAAAAACGACTTTGAAGGTGACCCGGAAACAAGGATATTTGATAAAAAGAACTCAATATGTAAGTTGCTTTTATGGGTG
This sequence comes from Acetivibrionales bacterium, assembly GCA_050945655.1. Lineage (GTDB taxonomy): Bacteria > Bacillota > Clostridia > DSM-8532 > DSM-8532 > DTU059. The sequence goes on from JBMNTI010000023.1 coordinate 22,307, forward strand.
ATGATGGTATTGGCTGTATATCCACTACTTATCGTTTGTGTCGATAGAGTTCTCAATGCAGACAGTTCGGGGCAATTACTGATAATCAGCCTGATATTATCGGTGTTAATTTCTGCATCACTATATGCAATTATGTATAATATTACGAATTGGAAGCGCCTCCCGAAGAAGGGGAGAATTAATCAAGTTTTTATAGCTTTTGTATTTACTCTGTTATCCATAGGACTTAGTATATATCTCGCTATTGAAAGCGGTATGCTCATATACATGATTATTGCTATTGCAGGCTCAATAATTCTGGCATTTTTATCGTGCCGTTGTAATAAACGAACATCCATTGGCACATGGTATGAGGAAAGACTGGTTGGCTTCAGGGATTTCTTAAAGGCCACCGAACTGGATCGCATTAAACTTCTTGTCAATGAGAATCCTCAGTATTTTTACAATGTTATGCCCTTTGCCATGGTCTTGGGAGTAACCGACAAATGGGCTAAGAACTTTGATAATATTATGGTTTCGCCCCCAAATTGGTACTTTACCGCGACGCCCAGTATGTTTAATGCCTCAGGATTTGCCATTAATTTAGAGCAAAGTCTGAGGGGTATATCATCGGATATTTCTTCAAGACCATCTTCATCAAGCGGAGGAAGCTCCGATGGAGGAAGCGCTGGCGGCGGCACAGGTGGCGGTGGCGGAAGCAGCTGGTGATATGATTTCAGACAGTAAGAACGTCAAACTGTGCGAAAACTGTATAATATACAGACTATAATATTTGATTATGCAATTGTAAATAAGCGGCGTGGTTGCTGCGATTTAAAGCGAAGCAAGGATTGCGTAGCGAGCGCGACTGGAAACCGGATGTTGAAGATGGAGCGCAAAATCGCAGAAGATCCTTCGCTACGCTCAGGATGACAAATGTCAGCTACAGCCGCTAAACTTGCATAGATTTAATACTATTGATAGTTTTCGCACAGTCTAACATCGTAAATCTTGTTATTAAACGCAAAAAAAGGACTGTCTTATTAGATAGTCCCTTTTTGTATCCTGCAATCTTTTAACCAAACCTTATAAATTCTTTTATATTCAATTATTAAGTTCAGCCTTGATTACTCCTGCGGAAAGACTGTGAAATCGCCTTCTTCTGTTATTACTATACCTTCTTCTTCCAGGGAAATTAAAAACGTACCATTAATGGAAAGCTCTCCATCTTCTTCGACGACACTTCCGCTTAAGTGAAGTTGAGTTTCACCTGAAATACCACTCTCGTTGATTTTTTCGGTAAAACCTACATTGAAAGATCCTTTATCGAGTTTTTTAATTATAAGGGGGCTGACCTCATACTTTTCTCTATCATAATCCTGGCTGCCTATTAACATTCCATCCATAAGATCAATGTCCAGTTCCCAGCTCCCGTCCTCTTCAAATTCAATTTCCATGGGAACCGGTGAAGCCATGACCTCAGCAATAAACGCCCTCATGTCAAAATCGGGAGGCAGATCCTCTTCGGGGATATTTTCAAAACCTTCCATGCGTGTAAAGAAGATGGTTCCCTCCCAATACCCGACTATATCGGATAGCTGAGCGTCAGCTTTTACGTTTTTCGGCAACTTATTGGAAGACTTTTCTTTGTCAGCCGTTTTACTATCTTTATCTTTTTTGGCGTCTTTATCAATTGAGGCGGTATTTGATTTCTTATCCTTTGGATTATCATCATTACGTCCGGAGGAGTCTTTTGAACTCAATGCTATTATGATTCCGCCAATCATAATGGCCAGAACGATCAGCCCAATGATGCCTCCTAAGAGCATTCCCCGGCCTCTGGTCCTTTTTTGTATACTCCCGGTATTCATTTCCTGCGAAAATTTGGAAAACGGGTTGCTTCCTCCGGGGCGGGGTTGTGGTGCTCCCGGGGATGCATAATTATGGGAAGAAGACGCTCCCGGGTGATAGGGGGGAGGACCTGCGAACTGTTGAGGCGGTGTATAAGTTTGCTGTACCAGTGGTACCGGGGGAGTATACTGACCAGGTGCAGAACTTGATTGCTGCCCCAGCGAAACCGGTGGAGTGTATTGCTGGGATTGCGGGGGTATTGGGGACGCGCCGGTATTAGAGCTTTGCTGCCCGGCGTTTTGATTCAAATTAGCTATACTTTTTCCGCAAGCGGTGCAAAACCTATCAGTTGAATCTAATTGGGCGCCGCAAAAAACACAAAATTTCATATCTATTCCTCCTTGTTTAGTTCTTCTTAGTGGCTGAAATGGTATATGAATAAGAGGCTGTTTGGTCTGCAAAGGTGCTTTCTCCCTGGCATGTTACCACACCTTTATTCTTCTTGAAGTATAGGTCAAAGCCTCCACCCAG
>JBMNTI010000024.1:0-24592 GCA_050945655.1 Acetivibrionales bacterium
TTCAGGATGACAGGTTTGGCGTTGCGTTCCGTTCAGGATTACAGGTATGGTGCTGAGCGTAATGATGGGTGACATCTATTGCTCTGCTTCTTGGCCATTCCGCTTCTTCATAAGCAGTGTTATGTCCGCAATCCATGCTTCGCTTTAAATCGCAGCAACTACGCCGCATATTTACGATTGCATAATCAAATATTATAACCTGCATGTTAAAAAAGTTATCGCACAGGCTAATAAAGCATTCCGGCTTATCTTGTCGAGAACCTTGCACCCGCCTCATTACGTTAACATCAATAGGAACCGCTGTCGATGTCATGCGTGAAGCGGGCTCAGGGTTCTCACTTCTCACTTCCCACTTCTTTTACCGACCTGTAAACCCTAATACCGCCTTTTTTCTCAATATCCTCTACATTGCCAAAGGCTTCATTCATAATACGCTTCAGGGTTTCTCCGCCTTTATTATGATATGCAACAAGCCAAAGGGCCCCGTTTTTTAACAGATGATTTTTAGACTCATAAATCAGGCGTGTGTTCAATGCTTTTCCTGCCGCAATAGGAGGATTGGATAATATATCTCCAAAGAGCCGCCCTTCAAGCTGTGAGTAAAGATCGCTCTTAAGCACCTCCACATCAAGATCGTTCAATCTTGCATTTTTGCCGGTGTAAAAAACCGCCCGCTCATTAATGTCGACAGCAGTGACCTGCATATGAGGATACCGTGACTTAATATATAATGAAACAGGGCCTATTCCACAGCCCAGGTCAAGAACGAAATTACCTGCTCCTGAAGGTCTGAAGCTCTCAATAAGGAGCTTCGAAGCTCTATCAATCTTTTCTCCGAAAGCGAAAACTCCGCTGACAGATATAAAGTCAAGCTTAATTCCTTTGATTTCATAGCTGAATTCATGTTCCCGTATTTCCGATTGTGGTTTTTCACTATAATAATGATCCATAATAATTCACTTTCCCCTTCAATGCTTATGCCGTCCCTAACCCAATTCGGTATTAGACAGATTGTGCGAAAACTATCGATAGTATTAAATCTTTGCAAGCTTAGCGGCTGTAGGTGACATTTGTCATCCTGAGCGTCAGCGAAGGATCTTCTGCGATTTAGCGCTCCATCTCCAACATCCGGTTTCCAGTCGCGCTCGCTCCGCAATCCATGCTTCGCTTTAAATCGCAGCAACTACGCCGCATATTTACGATTGCATAATCAAATATTATAACCTGCATGTTAGAACAGCTTTCGCACAGTCTGTCAAAGAAGATAACGTTAGACCTGTTCAGGAAGTATACGGCGAATTCAGCCATATTGCACTTTCTCTCAGAATAAACTTCTATTACATATCCCAGTGTCTTAGAAGGCTCTTCATCCAGTCCACCACATCCACCTTATATACGGCTTTTAGATTCTTACTGTTCAGGACCTGATTCACCGGCCCCTGGACATGAACCTTCCCTTCACTCATCAAGAGTGCCCTGTTGCCATAGGAATAAGCAGTATTTAAGTCGTGAACCGCTGCCAGGACAGCCCTATTCTCTTTTTTCGTCCATTCTCTTATTATATCAAAAATCGCAATCTGATATTGCAAATCCAAATGGTTTGTCGGTTCATCCAGGATCAGTATCTTAGGCTCCTGAGCGAAAAGCTGGGCTAAAAAGGTTCTTTGCAGTTCGCCGCCTGAGAGGGTCAAAACAGACTGATCCTTAATTTCATATATTCCTGTGAGTTTCAGAGCGTCATCTATTTTTTTCTTATCATTTTTATCCAGACCCGTAAGAATCCCTTTCCGATATGTGTATCTTCCAAGGCTGACCACATCATATACCGAATGGGCAAACCTTGGCTGATGTTTTTGGGTAAGCACCCCTATTTTTCTTGCCAATTCCCTGTTGCTGAAAGTTTTAATATCCGATTTATCCAGCAGCACCTTTCCCTCATGTGAAATCACACCCATAATTGCTTTGAAAAGAGTGGTTTTACCTGCTCCATTGGGACCCATAACTATAAGAATATCGTGCTCCTTTAAACCAAAGGACACGTTATCGACGATTTTTTTTCCCCCGATTCTAACTGTCAGGCTGTTTACTTCAAGCATTGATACTTTATCCTTTCACTCTGGTTCTGCTGTAAAAAATATATATGAACAATAATGCTCCGATTAATGAAGTCACCACTCCAATTGGCAGTTCCGCAGGGCTAAGAACGGTTCTGGATAACAAATCGGCTAACATAAGAAAACTGGCGCCAAAGAGAACTGAAAACGGAAGAAGCTTTTTATGGCCTGGCCCTGTTATAAATCTTGTAATATGAGGGATCACCAGGCCGACAAAGCCGATAGTGCCGCTGACCGCCACAGATACACCCACCAATACCGATACCAGAATCAGAATAAAAAACTTTACCCTTTTGGTATCAACACCAATATATTCGGCCTGCTCTTCACCCAATGAAAACGCATCCAGTTCACGGCTTAAGCATAAGAGCGGAATAGCAGCCGCCAGAAAAAATGGCAACATAAGGGCGACATGGGACCAGCCTCTTCCTGAGAATGAGCCCATTGCCCAAAATACCACCTGTTTTAAATTATTTGCCGATAATGATACGATCAGGCTGGTTATACTGCTTGTAAACATCGAAAATATTACACCAGTCAGTATAATAGTCTGGTTAGACAAATTGTAATCTATTTTATAGGTAAGCGTCAGGATTGATAAAAGAGCCAAGAAAGAAAACATTATGCTCATGAATATCAAACCTGCATTTGGGAAAAAGGGTAGACTAAAACCTGTCGCAATAGATATAACGGCTCCCAGCGCACCGCCTGAAGCAATTCCCAGGGTGGAGCCGTCGGCCAGCGGATTTTTTAATAATCCCTGCATTGCCGCCCCAGACAGGGCAAGAGCCGCTCCCACCAGGGCCGATAGAATTACCCTCGGGAGGCGGACATTAATAATAATTGTTATTATATTATCCTGAATATCTCCTGTATCGCATACCCAAAGCAAGCGTCCGGCTAGTACTCTTAATGTATCAATTCTTGAAAAATCCACACTTCCTGCCGATATGGAGAAAAAAAACGCAGTAAAAAACAGCAGTATTCCAAGTACGGCTTTAAGTGCTGTCGATTTGTTTTTATTTGGTTTGATATCGGAAGCATCAGGATTCAGCATCTGTTTTTCACACCGTTCTATTCGTATTTTGTTCTATGTTTGTTCTATGTTTGCCCTAAGGGCACTCTACTCACCATAAACAGCTTTCATAATCTCATTTGCCGCATCCAGAAGCCTTGGACCAGGGCGGCTTATCATATCCGCGTCCAGCATCACTACCTTGTTGTTTTTAACCGCTTCGATCCGGCTCCAGTTTTCCCTTGATAAAATCTCTCCCACTGGGTCTTCAATACCTGTCAAGGGGCTTGCTGTTGTAAGGATAATATCGGGATTCCTGGCAATGACCTGTTCTTCCGAAACTGCCGCCCAACCCTCAATATCATCAAATATATTTTTGCAGCCTGTTATTTCAGTCAGTTCCTGGATGAAGGTATCCTTTCCGCATGACCAAAGCCCGTATTCAAGGGGTGAAACCTCTATATACATCTTGTGCGGATCCTTACCCTCACTTTCTTTTCTGATTTTTTCAAAGCCGTTTTTCATATCATTAATAATGGTTAAGGCTTCTTTTTCTTTCCCTGTAACAGTGCCTAACATCTTAATAACATCATAGGTTTCGGAAAGGTTGTTTGCCTCGGTAATTATTACATTTACTCCTGACTGCTCCAGTTGGTTAATCTGATCCTCCATAACCGACATGTTTCCGAGAATGGCAACATCGGGGATCAAAGCTATTATTTCTTCAATATTGAGCATTTCACCCGATGGAAGTTTCGGTATATCGGATGTTTCGTCCGGATAATTGCAGTATTCGCTGACGGCAATTATTCTGTCACCGTACCCCAAAGCAAAAAGTATTTCAGTATTGGAGGGCAATAATGAAATTATCTTCTGAGGTGTTTTATTTAAGGTAATTTCTATTCCCCTGCTGTCTGTCAGTACTTTTGCATCATGTACAGATTGCGGCGTTTTGCAGGATGAAAGCATTAAGATAATTGAAAAAGCAATTAAGACTAATAAAATTTTTTTCATATGAAAGACCCCTTTCGCTTTGTGTAATTACAATCAAAGTGCGGTTTCTTCCAATAAAAACCCCGCTTTGGATAAAGCGGGGTATAAAGCAATACGGTATAAAATCATCAGAAAACTCTTAAACCCCAGAAGAAACATAACATCACGGCAGGTCTACCGACTTTGCTTCATCCTACGCGGCGCCTTCCCATAAAGGCTTTACAAAAACCTGTTACAGTGGCATCAGCCGTTTCGTCAGCTTCACGGTTGCTGGGACAGTCCGGGGTTTGCACCCGGTTCCCTATTAAGCATTTTCATGCACCGTCATACACTATTTGATTGTATACTAATTATAATTATATTTTTTGTTTAAATCAATAGCAAAACGATCTTACTCGTATTCAACAACGTCCGCCCAACGAAGCAAAAATTCTCTTTCTTCGGGTTTGCCTTTGACCGATTGGGAAGCCGCAACTATAGGCAGCCATTTTTGCACGTATTGCTTGGCTGTGTCACTCTTTTTGCAGAATAAATTCAGATATTTATCGGCATTTTCAGAGTCACCGGCAAGGCAGAACAACAGATACGTTCTGGCAACATCCGCGCTTGCATTGCCTTGAGTTGCATGAGACCAGTCCAGAATATATGGTACACCTTCATTGTTGATAATTATATTAGTAGGGTTAAAATCTCCGTGGCAAACCTTTTTATGTGTGGGCATAGCTTCTAAACGCGTATGCAGTTCGTATCTGGTTGTTGCATCCAAAGTTGTTTCGGAGATCTTCCTATGCATTTTATCTTTCAGCTTATTAAGAAGGGGAGCTTTTTGAGCATGTACACTCATTTGCAAATCAACAAACAGCTCCAGATATTCATCGTATTTATCAGGGTTATCCTCCATTAGTTTTGCCAAAGTTGTTCCTTCGATGAACTCGGTTACAATAGCCCATTTTCCCTCAACCATTCCCACTTCGATAAGTTTAGGAATATTAAGTCCGGTTTCCTCAACCCGTGCGTGATTTAGAGCTTCATTGAGAATATTGGCTTTTGAATAGTTTTCGTCGAAAACCTTGATGGCAAGATCTCCGTCCCGATATACGGTTTTGTCTGCTCTGACGGCAATAATATTTTCCAGTTTCATTTTGATCCCCTCCTTAAACTTTTTGGTTTGTTCCGTAATATGCATTAAGGTACATCTGCTTTATCTCACTCATAAGCGGATAACGAGGATTTGCACCGGTGCACTGGTCATCAAAGGCCTGATCCACCATCTGATCAAGAGTAGCAAGGAAATCCTTCTCCTCGATACCATACTCCCTGATGGTTTTCTTTATGCCTATTTTTGCTTTCAATTCGTCTATGTGTTTAATAAGATTCTCCAGCTTTTCTTCGTCGGTTTTTCCTTTCAGCCCCAGATAATCGGCGATATCTGCGTATCTTGAAAGAGTATGCGGATGGTCATACTGAGAGAATGTACCCATTTTAGTCGGAATTTCTACCGCATTAAACCAGATAACCTCATCTATCAGCAAAGCGTTGGCTATGCCATGAGGCAGGTGATGAAAAGCTCCCAGCTTATGAGCCATTGAGTGGCACACACCTAAAAAGGCATTGGCAAATGCCATACCGGCCATAGTGGCTGCGTTGGCCATCTTTTCCCTGGCAACAGGGTCATTTGGTCCGTTTTCATAGGCTCTGGGCAAATATTCGAATATTATTTTCAATGCTCCCAGTGCCAGGCTGTCGGTGTAATCAGTGGCTAGCATGGCAGCATAGGCTTCAACAGCATGGGTCAACGCGTCTATACCTGAAGCGGCAGTTAAGCCCTTTGGAGCATCCATCATCATATCGGCGTCTACAATTGCCATATTGGGCATTAACTCATAATCGGCCAGAGGGTATTTGACTCCGGTAGATTCATCGGTAATTACCGCGAAAGGAGTAACCTCGCTGCCTGTTCCGGCAGTGGTAGGTATGGCAATGAAGTATGCCTTTTCACCCATTTTAGGAAATGTATAGACACGTTTTCTGATATCCACAAAACGCATTGCCATATCCATAAAATCGGCATCAGGATGTTCGTACATTACCCACATGATTTTTGCGGCGTCCATAGCCGAGCCTCCGCCCACAGCAATTATGCAATCAGGCTCAAAGGAACTCATTAACTTGGCGCCTTCTTTAGCACAACCAAGTGACGGATCTGGAGCCACATCATAAAATGTCGTATGCTTTATTCCCATTTCGTCCAGCTTGTCTGTAACAGGCTTTGTATAACCATTGTTGTAGAGGAAATTGTCGGTCACAATAAATACCTTCTTTTTGCCCAAAACTGTTTTCAACTCGTCAAGAGCAACAGGAAGGCATCCCTTTTTAATATATACCTTTTGAGGCGTCCTGAACCACAGCATATTTTCTCTCCTCTCAGCTACTGTTTTAATGTTTAGCAGATGTTTTACACCAACATTTGCCGATACGCTGTTTCCGCCCCATGATCCACAACCGAGAGTCAAAGACGGAGCCAGTTTAAAATTGTACAAATCACCGATACCACCCTGTGATGACGGCGTGTTCAACAGAATTCGGCAGGTTTTCATTCTCAAAGCAAATTCATCAAGCTTTTCTTTCTGAGTCTGTGGATTAAGATAAATCGATGCCGTATGGCCATATCCGCCGTCTGCAATAAGGCGATCTGCTTTATCAAGGGCTTCTGCAAAGGCTTTTACCTTGTACATTGCAAGAACCGTGGACAATTTTTCATGTGCAAATTCCTCTGAAAGGTCTACGCTTTCAACTTCACCAATCAGGATTCTCGTGTTTTCGGGAACAGTAACACCAGATAGCTCTGCAATTCTATATGCGGACTGTCCAACTATTTTTGCATTTAATGCACCGTTAATAATAATTGTTTTACGTACTTTCTCAATTTCTGTTTTATTCAGGAAGTAGCAGCCTCTGTTTTTAAACTCTTCCTTTACTTCTTTGTATATCTTTTCATGCACAATGACCGACTGCTCCGATGCACAAATCATTCCGTTATCGAAGGTTTTTGAATGTATTATCGAGTTAACTGCAAGAAGAATATCGGCCGATTCGTCTATTATAGCGGGAGTGTTTCCCGGACCTACTCCTATTGCAGGCTTTCCGCTGGAATATGCCGATTTGACCATTCCTGGTCCACCGGTTGCAAGGATAAGATCGGATGTCTTCATAACAAAATTGGTCATTTCCAGAGAAGGAACATCGATCCAGTCAATGATACCTTCGGGAGCACCGGCTTTCACGGCGGCTTCCAATACTATCTTTGCGGCTTCAATCGTACAGTTCTTCGCTCTGGGGTGTGGGCTTATAATAATGCCATTTCTTGTTTTAAGAGCTATCAGTGTTTTAAATATGGCTGTTGATGTAGGATTTGTGGTAGGAATAACGGCTGCAACAACACCTACAGGTTCTGCTATTTTTTTGATTCCATATGCCTTATCCTCTTCTACAACTCCACATGTTTTTACATTTTTGTATGCATTATAGATGTACTCTGATGCGTAATGATTCTTAATTACCTTGTCTTCTACTACTCCCATCCCTGTTTCGGCAACCGCCATTTTGGCAAGAGAAATCCTGGCCTTGTTGGCAGCTGACGCGGCAGACAGGAAAATCTTGTCTACCTGTTCCTGAGAGTATGCAGCAAATATCTTCTGGGCTTTCTTAAGTTTCTCCATTGCTTTTTCCAGTTTTTCCACTCCGTCAATCGGTTCTCTGATTTTATTGTTTTCCATGCTCTTCTCTCCTCCTTGCTTTGTTTTATTAACTCATATTTCGTATTGCCTCCGGCTGTCCACATATTATTGTTAATATTTTAACGAATAAAGGCAAAAAATAATATATTATGTCTATTTCTTTTTAGACAGGCAAATTATTTTTATCCTTGTTATTATTTTAACAATAACTTGCTACACATGTAAGTAGAACTTTGATAAAATTTTATCAAAGTTCTACTGGGTTTTTTGTGCAATATTTATATGCTTGTCATTTTATTGCACTTAGTACTGTTCCTTTGTCCCATCCTTTCCTTTGTCCCATCCTTTCCTTTGTCCCATCCTTTCCTTTGTCCCATCCTTTCCTTTGTCCCATCCTTTCCTTTGTCACACCGACATATGAAACGGAGCTGTTCAAGATCTTTATTTATCTTGGAACAGCTCCGTTTATGAATAATAAACTATGAATCAGACAATTTTACAGCCCTTTGTCTTGATATTACATCATGCCGGGCATTCCTCCGCCGCCCATAGCAGCTGCCGCAGGATCGGGCTTTTCAGGTTTATCTGCTACCAGGCTTTCGGTTGTTAGAACCATAGCTGCTATTGATGCAGCATTTTGGAGAGCCGAACGGGTTACTTTCTTAGGATCAACAATACCGGATTCAATCATATTAACGTATTTCTCGTTAATAACATCATAACCTATGCCGGCTTCACTGTTAGCAACCTTATCAAAAATAACGGAACCCTCAACTCCTGCATTTGCAGCAATTTGTCTTACGGGCTCTTCCAATGCTTTTGCTATAATCTGGGCACCGGTTTTCTCATCTCCGTTAAGCCCTTCAATAACCTTTTTAACCTTTGGAATAACATTTACAAAGGCAATACCGCCGCCTGATACGATACCTTCTTCAACAGCGGCACGGGTTGCTGCCAAAGCGTCCTCTATACGAAGTTTCTTTTCCTTCATTTCTGTCTCGGTTGCAGCACCAACCTGAATAACGGCTACACCACCTGAAAGCTTTGCAAGTCTTTCCTGAAGCTTCTCTCTGTCGAAGTCGGATGTAGTTTCTTCAATCTGAGATTTAATAGAATTAATTCTGTCACGGATAGCCTTATCGTCGCCGCTTCCGCCTACGATAATTGTATTTTCCTTCTGAACGATAACTTTTTCAGCACGGCCTAATTGATCTACCGTGGTTTCTTTAAGATCTAATCCAAGCTCCTCGGTAATTACCTGACCACCGGTAAGAATTGCTATATCCTGAAGCATGGCCTTTCTTCTGTCACCGAAGCCGGGAGCTTTAACAGCTACACAGGTAAAGGTTCCACGCAATTTATTTACTATCAAGGTTGCCAGAGCTTCGCCCTCAACATCCTCTGCAATGATAACAAGCTTCTTGCCTTGTTGAACAATTTGTTCAAGAATAGGCAGAACTTCTTGAATGTTTGAAATCTTCTTATCTGTAATCAGCAGGTATGGGTTTTCCAGAACTGCTTCCATTTTATCGGTATCTGTAACCATATAACCGGATACATAACCACGGTCAAACTGCATACCTTCAACAAGCTCAAGGTTTGTTCCCATGGTCTTGGATTCTTCAACAGTGATAACACCGTCGTTTGTCACTTTTTCCATAGCATCTGCAATTAATGCTCCGATTTCTTCATCATTAGATGAAACAGAAGCGACACGGGCAATATCTTCTTTACCCTTTACTTTTTGTGATATTTCCGCAAATCCTTCTACAGCAACATCAACGGCCTTTTGAATGCCTTTCTTTAGGATCATTGGGTTTGCACCTGCTGCAACGTTTTTAAGTCCTTCACGAATAATGGCCTGGGCAAGCAATGTAGCTGTTGTTGTACCATCCCCGGCAACATCATTGGTTTTTGTCGCTACTTCCTTAACAAGCTGAGCCCCCATATTTTCAAAGGCATCTTCAAGCTCTATTTCCTTAGCTATTGTAACACCGTCATTGGTTATCAGGGGAGATCCGAATTTTTTATCAAGTACAACATTTCTGCCTTTTGGACCTAAAGTGATTTTTACTGTATTCGCCAGTTTATTAACACCTTCTTCAAGAACTCTTCTGGCGTCTTCACCAAACTTAATATCTTTAGCCATTTCCTTCTACCTCCTATTACTCAACTATTGCAAGGATGTCAGTCTGCTTAACAATTGTATATTCCTCGCCGTCCAGTTTTACTTCCGTACCGGCATATTTACTGATAAGCACCTTGTCCCCTACCTTAACTTCCATTTCAACGTCTTTCGTTCCTGGTCCCACAGCTATAACTTCCGCTACCTGGGGTTTCTCTTTCGCTGTGCCGGGAAGCACTATACCACTCTTGGTCGTTTCCTCGGCCTCCAGCATTTTGATTACAACTCTTTCTGCTAGTGGCTTAATATTCATAGGTATACCTCCTTATTTTTTCCCGAATCACGGGTAGTCGGCTTGTTAGCACTCACCTTAAATGAGTGCTAATACAATATTAAACAATTTTTCAGCTAGAATCAAACAAGCATGGTGGGTAATTTTACCTGATATTTGAGGAAATACGGACAATATTGTAAATTATCTCCTCCAAACTTGCAGTTCCTTCGGTTTTCTCATTATTTTATTGGAATTCTTAGATCAAATTACAGAATTCATTTGATAGACAGTTTTTAATCCTTCCAATGTAAGTAGGGTGTTAACTTCATCTATCATAGTCGATTCAGACGCAATTAAATGAGCCATACCTCCCGTAGCAACAACCTTAGCATTATCCTCGGGCATTTCTTTCTTCATTAAGCTCACAATATAGTCTGTCTGCCCTACAAACCCGTAGATTAACCCTGATTGCATGCTGTTTACTGTAGTCCTTCCAATAATATGCTTAGGTTTGGCAATTTCTATGCGCGGAAGCATGGAAGCTTTTTCAAAAAGAGCCTCAGCCGAAATTCTTATACCCGGGCAGATTATACCCCCCAAATAATCACCTTTGCTGCTTATTGCGCAAAAGGTTGTCGCAGTGCCAAAATCCACTATTATCACGGGACCTCCGTACAACTTCAGAGCCCCTACCGCATTAACAATTTTATCGGTTCCTACCTCCCGGGGATTTTCATACTTAACATTTATTCCTGTCTTCATACCCGGTCCTACCAGAATCGGATTTATTCCAAAGTATTTTTTTACCGCGTTGATGACAGAATGCATTGCGGGGGGAACAACAGAACACATTATTGCGTCTTTTATATCCAACGGTCTGATTCCCGCATGGTGTAATAACGATACCAGAAGCATACCGGTCTCATCAGAGGTTCTCTCTCTTGCTGTAGAAACCCTCCAATTCCCCACAAGGGTATTGCCTCGATATACGCCTATTGCACTGCTTGTATTCCCCACATCAATGGCTAATAACATAATTACCTCTCTATTAAAGACCCAGCTTAACGGCTTTGATTTGCTTGATTTCAAACTGAATGTCCTTATCTATTCGCTCAATATCGGCCTGAATATCCTCCAGTGTTTCAACCCGTTTAGGCGAGATGTTCTTCCCTAAAATCTCACTATGAATCAAATTTTTCGAAGTGTTACGCCCGTAGCGGGTATTATAGCCGGAAGCGGAACCAGAATCAGATTTACCTGTCTTAGTTTGATTTGATTTTACGGCAACCTTCTTTTCCCTGCTTTTTGCCGCATACCTGTCACGGTTTTTTGCCCGATCCTGATTTAAGGATTTGTCTTTATTCCCCTGTTGGATTTTTTCAATACTATTGTCATTCGCATTCGAATTTCTACCGCGCAAAAACTGTTTGTTCTTTTCTGTTGACCTACTGTTTTCCTGCCTTACACGGGTATTCTGATAGCCCTGTTTGTGATGTTGATTTTTACTCAGCTTATTATTTTGATTCTGTTCCATAAAATCCTCCGTTTTTAGACTTATAACAATATATAAACTATTCTAACCTTTGCAATAAAAAAATTAAACGTTTTTATTTTTGTTTATTCCGTCTGCCTGAGCGAAATCTCGCCGGACAGCACCTCGCTGATTTTATCCGCTTCATCTTTTACAATAAGCTTGCCATCGGGTGTTATATCAAGTGCTTTCGCCCGGAAACTGCCGGTTTGGCTTATAATATCTACTGTTTCCCCCAATGTGATATTACGTTTTTTCCACTCATCCACAACCCATAATGAACCTTTTTCGAGAAAAGCCTGATATACCTCTTCTATTTCGTTTATTATTTTCGCCGCAATCAGACTTCTATTAAACCCGATATTCATACTCAATCTGAGAGATGTAGCTATGGAAGCAATATCATTTGGGAAATCCGTTTCCGATTGGTTGACATTGAGGCCGATCCCCAAAACAACCCATTCCACCTTCTCCGCTTCGGCCAAAAGCTCGGTAAGTATTCCGCAGACCTTCTTTCGGTCAATCAAAATATCATTTGGCCACTTTATTCCTAAACCTTTTATCCCCATAGGCTCCAAAGCTCTCATAACAGCCACCGATGCGGCCAGTGTGAGAGTTTGCAGCGTGCCAGGGTGCAGATTCGGCCTTAACAGTATGGACATCCATATACCAAGCCCGGGTGCGGACATCCAGGCATTACCTCTTCTTCCCCTGCCCGCTTTCTGCATATCGGCCAATACAACGGTACCTTCGGGCGCCCCTTCTGAGGCCATTTTTTTCAAAACCGAGTTGGTTGAATCAGTTTCGGCCAGAAACCTCAAATTATACCCAATAAAAGAACCGGTTATTTCACTCTGTACGGCCAGTTTTCCGTAGGGGGCACCGATACCGGAAGGAATATCTTTGAGACGATAACCTTTTTTAGTAACAGCCTCCACATCGAATCCTTCTTCTCTTATTGCATCTATGCGCTTCCAGATGGCAGTACGGCTCATTCCCAATATATTGCTCAGTTCTTCCCCAGATACGTATTGGTTTTTTGCTCTTTTAAGAAGCTTAAGTATTTTGACGGAGGGATCCTCCAGCTCTGGCAATTATTTCACTCCTTACGGGATTTTTAGTACTGCATATGCATTGCTTTCATTGTAAAAGAAAATAGCATTTTTATGCTCCATATCCTCAAAGCGGGTCACTTTCCCTTTAGACTCGAGATATGTAAAAAAAGCATATAAAAGATGGTTTCCTGAGTCCTTGTAAATTTCCTCATGTTTGTTTAGCAGATTCTTTAGGTATAAGGTTTCGGAGTTTTCATACAGCAAAGGAATATCTAAAGCCGCTCCGGTAATCTCTATAAACTCGGGCAAAACAGAAATCGTAACAAGTACTTCCGGATCTCTGAAGGTGCCAAAACAATAATCTTTAAGCGGAACAATATTATTATAGTATTGTTTAAGAAGCCCGGTATCTTCATCCCCCATCCGATAAAGCATACCGTCGGAAACCCAGCAGTATTCAAGGTCTACTTGCAGGCGAAGGCATTGATACCCTGTATCCTTTAAGCTTCTTAAATCGTCTCTGGGGTTTAAAAAAGCCTTTATTACTTTCCTGCTATCATTCATGCCGGGAAGGGTTATCTCGCGATCATACCATTCCGACAATTTAAGACCGCAATCAACTACATCTTCCATTCTTTCTTTAGAAACAAAAAAATAGAGATCAGCCATCCGGACTCCTCCAACGTAGTTTGCAAACCTTTCATATGAAATATTATATACTTTTTTAGAATTATAATCAAATAATATACATTATTTTGGGAAAACAGCCTAAAAGCTTGACTTTATGCATATCACGTTATACAATAATGACGAAATTTTTGTGCAGGAGGTAATCCTAATGAATAAAGCAGAACTGATAAATGCGGTAGCTCAGCAATCAGGCCTCACAAAGAAAAATAGCGAGGCTGCTATTGATGCTTTCGTGAATGTTGTCGAAGAGTCCTTGGCAAAAGAAGAGAAGGTTGTTCTTGTAGGTTTCGGAACATTTGAGACAAAGAACAGAGCCGCAAGGAAAGGCCGCAATCCACAGACCAAGGAAACTATTGATATTCCGGCATCCAAGGCCCCTGTGTTTAAAGCAGGCAAGTCTTTAAAAGACAAAGTAAACGGTAAATAGTTTGATTTAAGGGCGGAAGATCGATCTCCGCCCTTAATTTATGCTTATGTTATCTTATCAGCTCCTGTTTTTTGCGGTACTTCCGATAGTAGGTATCGCCGCCCTTATTTTATGCTTATGTTATCTTATCAGCTCCCCTGTTTCCTCGGTTTTTTTACAAACAGAGTTCCAATTTCCTCGCCTTTCAATATTTTTTGTATTACTGCGGGATCCGAACCATTTGCTATGACCATACTCGCACCTGAGTTTGTTACTATTTCCGCCGCATCCAGCTTGGTAACCATTCCGCCCGTCCCACGCACCGAACCGGCAGTACCCGCACAATTCCGTATATATTCATCTATGGTTTCAACAACAGTAATCAGATTGCATTCCTTGTTTTCCCTGGGATTCGAATCAAATAACCCGTCAATATCCGAGAGGATGATCAACAAATCGGCTTCCACCAGTCTTGTGACAACCGCAGAAAGCGTATCATTATCTCCGAACATCATAAGACTTTTAATCTCATCAACCGATACGGTGTCATTTTCATTTACTATCGGAATAACGCCAAGTTCCATAAGACTCTTAAAGGTATTCAGTACATTGACCTTTCTTATTTCGTCATTAATATCGGGTTTTGTTAAAAGCATCTGTGCTACCGTTTGATTATAAGTCGCAAAAAGGCGGCTGTATATATTCATAAGCTCGCACTGTCCCACAGCGGCTAATGCCTGCTTCATTCCCATACGGGCGGGCCGTTTCTTTAAGCCGAATTTTCCCATGCCTACGCCGATCGAACCGGAAGATACCAGAATAACTTCCTTTTCTTCATTCATCAGCTCCGATAATACCATGGCCAGACGATCCATTCTGGTAAAGTTCATCCTGCCGTTTTCATGGGTTAATGTTGATGTCCCTACTTTTACTACTATTCTCCGGGAATCCTTTAACTCTGATCTGGGATTATAATCCATAACAATCTTCCTCAATTCGTTAAATTTCGACAAGGGTAATACTTCAATCCGCTTTTTTTGACGAACAGTTTTTTATACCATAGTTAAACTGTTTCATGATGCGGCATGTCTTAATTTTAAAAAAAAAAATTTTTGGGGAATTCTTTACCGTTCCACCTGAATAAGTTATTATAGGCAATGCATCAATAAATAAATTAATACGTTAATTTATTTATTATGTACACACTTTGGCCAAACCAGAATCCAACCCCCCGGTGGTTTGGCTTTTTTTTTGCCCGTAAATACCTTGCACCTCGATTATTTGAGTTCATTATAAACTTCTGTGAAAAGGATTGCAATGTTGTAAGTTCCAATTGACGCGATTTATTTATTATAGTGGTATAATAAAGGATGTCGCAATATTATCACAATCATAAAACACCGTGCCGGGTAGAGAAAGGATGTATTTCATGACAAAAGCAAGACTTAAAAAACAAATGGAATTCATAGCCGAAGTAGATAAGATAAAAAATATTTTTAGAATGACTAAGATCCATGATGGCTCCAGACGGGAAAACGATGCGGAGCATTCCTGGCATTTAGCCCTTATGGCCTTTATCTTAAGCGAGTATTCAAAGGAAGAGAGCATAGATATTCTTAAGGTAATGAAAATGTGCCTTATCCATGATATTGTCGAGATAGATGCAGGCGATACTTTCTGCTATGATGCAAAAGGAAATCTGGATAAGCCCGAAAGAGAGCAAAAGGCTGCAAATCGTCTTTTCGGAATTCTTCCGGAGGATCAGGGCCAGGAGATTAAAGCGCTTTGGGAAGAATTTGACGCAATGGAAACCCCTGAGGCGAAATTTGCCGCCGCCATGGACAGACTCCAGCCTGTAATGCTTAACTATTTAAATAAAGGCGGAACCTGGAAGGAGCATCATATTGCCCGGAAGCAGGTAGAGCAACGTAATCATTATATTGAAGACGGGGCTCCAAAGCTTTGGGAATATGCATCCGAGCTGCTTGACAATGCTATGGAAAAGGGATATCTGAAAGAATAAAACAAAACTGAATTAAGCGGAGCCTGCCACTATAGGCGGCTGGCCACGCCAGCCTGTGCAGAAACTGTTTCACCATGCAGGTTATAATATTTTATTATGCAATCGTAAATAAGCGGCGTGCTTGCTGCGATTTAAAGCGAAGCATGGATTGCGTAGCGAGCGCGACTGGAAACAGGATGTTGGAGATGGAGCGCTAAATCGCAGAATATCCTTAGCTGGCGCTCATGATGACAAATGTCAGCTACAGCCGCTAAATTTGCATAGATTTTATACTATTGATAGTTTTCGCACCGTATGCCACTTAATTGTTTTATATGCGGTTTAACTCAAAATGTCTATGGCGGGCATAGAACCATTAATTAAAGGAATTCCAAAACTCGCCCTGTTTATCGATATAATCCGACAATTCGGAGTACGGGAAATCAAATTCCAGCATACCGGCCGCATATGCCGCAATATCGCCTTCGGTAAAATAGATTATCAAGCTATCCTTACTAAGCGCAAAAGTGTTGTCGGCAGTAATCCTGACACTATCTTCGAAGTATCCGATATCGGCCATATTTTCATTCATTTTTGCGCTGACTGCATTGCTTAGATAGTCCCATATCCCTGAATCAGCCTTGAACAAATCTCCCAAAGTATATACTTTGCCTGTGGCAGCATCTATATAGAGAGTGTTTCTGAAATAATACCCATGGGCTGCTCCGAAGTAATAGGCGTTTAATCTTTGATCTATTAAGATAAGATCCTTTTCTCTGGAAATAACATAGGTGCTGCCGAGGTACGAAGAGTCGTCCGAGCCGTTGAACCTTGCAAAATCTTCGTAAGAGGTTACCATATCCTTGTAAATATTTTCATTTATCTTGTTCTGGATTGAAAGATCCTTCATCCCTGATAAAACGGGATAGTTCACTTGAGTCACCGGCTTTGATAATACTGTTCGGTCCTCCGATATTATCCCATCTCCCAAATCTATACCACCGCCGACCTTTGCAAGAATATTTCCTTTAAGGTCTACCACGGTAATTATGTTGTTAAAATACCCCCTAAGTACCTTGCCGTCTCTGATCACCGAAAAGCTCCTGCCGGGAAGCTTTGGTAGTTCCCTGGACTGCTCAAGCTTCGAATCAAGGAAATATACCGAGTCGTCATCGTTAACACAGACGTATTCTCCGTCCAGATCTTCCACCAGATTGTATTTCCAGCCCGTTGATTTTTTTAAGTCGGCAGTATACAATGACTTTTTGCAGAAATCAAAATACCCGTAGTTGTTATATTCATCAGGTCCGAGTTCCTCGCCAACGGCTATCAGCCCGTTCCGCATTCTTATGATACCGCAATATTTTGGTTCCAATACCAGATTACCTTTGGTGTCGATAATCCCGTACCGCCCATTAAATATATCATCAGCAGCATTCACCACAGCGTATCCATTCAAGAAAGGATTTGCCTCATAATATTGGGCGTAGATTACAACCTTCCCCTGCATATCCTTATAGCCGAAAAGTCCTGTGTTTTCATCCCGGTACACCTTCAACCCTGAGGAGACTTTCTCCGTCATATCATTTCCCTGTTTGTCGATATAATAGGAAGGGCTTAAAAAATCTTTGGCTACTTCGGCAATTCCGTTACAGAAGGGTCTTAGAAACTCATAATTTAGATTCAGCGCAATACTGCCTGTTTTATCGATATACCCTTCACCATACACCTCAGCCAAGCCTTCACTAAATTGTCCTATATATGCACCTTTCTGAAACAACAGCTTGCCATTGGCATCAAATACCGAGCTTATATTGCTTTCGCTATGGTAGCCTAAAAACACCCCGTCATTAAAAGATAAGTATTCCCAGTCCGCCTCAGCCAGGTAATTCCCCTGTTTGTCTATAAGCCCGGTCTTACCATTTATATCCACAACCGGCGCAACTCCGCTCTCAAAGAATGGTTCGGCTATTCTAAACTTTGGTTCGATCACAATGTTTCCTGATTTGTCCTTATATCCATAAGTAACGTCAAATCCATTATTTTTAGCAAACGGAATAGGGGAAGTGTCCTTTTCTCCGGATTTTTGGGGTTCATCAGGCTTATTCTTCTCACCTTTGCCTTCTTTGTTATTTATGTTCTCTTCTATGTTTCCTTCTTCCCCCAGATCCACATCCTCAGTCTTGCCGCGAAGCCTTTGGCAGGCATTTAAGGGGATCGCTAAAGCGCAGATGATTGCTATAATGACATACAATTTCAATTTTCTCAACATATTGATCAACCTCACCCTCAATCATATGGCTAATTAAAGGCACCTTAATAAAGGTGCCTTAATTAAAATATTCAGGATGTTATTATTTATTGCAAAATACAATTCGGGATACTCCATATCTACTTATTTTTAAACTAAATATTAGCAAATGTTGTGGTTGTATAACTGTGCAATGCAATCGTAAATAAGCGGCGTGGTTGCTGCGATTTAAAGCGAAGCATGGATTGTAGACTCAACACTGCTTATGAGGGAGCAAAACGGCCAAGAAGCAGAGCAATAGATGTCATTCTGAATGCAGCTCAGCACCATACCAGTCATCCTGAACGGAACGAAGCGCCATACCTGTCATCCTGAACGGAACAAAGTGGAGTGAAGGATCTTTGGGTTATACAATAAGATCCTTCGCTAACACTCATAGTAACAAATGTCAGCTACAGCCGCTAAACCTGCACAGATTTACTTCAGCTTATATGGCTTGAGAATTCCCGTCCAAGCTGGAAGCACGCTTCAAGCTCATGTTCCTCGGGCTGGTACTTCACCGAAATCGGATCATGCACCATTTTAATGCCTGATTCCTCCAGCTCCTTGTGTATTTTTTTAGGGGCTTCTCCGCTCCATCCGTAGCTTCCGAACGCCGCTCCCACCTTGTTTTTGAGCTTGCGTCCTCTTATTTCGTCGAGCAAAGCGGAAACAGAGCGCAGATAGCCGTTATTCACTGTGCAGCTGCCCACTATGATGCCCTTTGATTTGAAGACTTCTGTTATTATATCACTCATATCTGAAAGAGAACTGTTGAATTGCTTGCAAAGTATGCCCTTGCTTTCAAGTCCTCTTGATATGGCATCGGCCATCTTCTTTGTGGCATTGTACATAGTATCATAAATAATCGCAACAAAGCCTTCGTCATAATTGTCCGACCACTTTACATACTTTTCCACGATTCTTAAGGGATTCTTTCTCCATATTGCCCCGTGGCTTGGTGCAATCATTTCGATGGATAGATTCATATCCAGAATCTCTGCTATTTTTTTCTTTATCAAAGCCGACATGGGAGTCAATATATTTGCGTAGTATTTAATTGCTTCCTGCATGACTTCGCATTCATCGACCTCATCCTCAAATATGGAAGCCCCTGCAAAGTGCTGTCCGAAAGCGTCATTGGAAAGCAAAACATTGGGGCCTTTTACATAGGTCATCATACTGTCTGGCCAATGTATCATGGTCATTTCCACAAAAAGAAGCTCATATTGTCCGATATTGAGAGTATCACCGGTTTTTACGGCTCTGAAATTCCAGTCTTTATGAAACTGCTTTCTTAGCGCTTCCACACCTTTCGCCGAGCAATATATAGGGATATCCGGCCGCCTTTCCATTATATCAACCAATGCACCCGAATGGTCGGGCTCCGTATGGTTAATAATAATGTAGTCTATGTTGTCAATGCCTACTTCCTTGTCCAATATATCCAAAAACTGCTTTGCGTGCGGATCCCACACCGCATCAACCAGAACCGTCTTTTCATCTTTAATAAGATAAGAATTGTAACTTGAGCCTTTGAATGTAGAAAGTTCGTGTCCATGGAAGCTTCTAAGTTCCCAATCTTTAAGGCCTAAATGGTATATCTGATCCTTTACCTGTATCATATCAGCACCTCTTTTCACATATTTTTCGGGTACTATTTACTTACCCTTCTAAAGACAATAATATCTAAATAATTGCAATTATATCGACACACAGCCTGTAGAGTCTGTTTTAACTGCCTTTAATCACAATGCCTTTCTAATAAATTGCGCGGTATACGACCTATCAGAAGAGGCAACCTCTTCGGGAGTGCCCGTAACTATCACCTCTCCGCCTGAATCTCCTCCCTCAGGACCTAAATCAATAATATAATCAGCAGTTTTTATAACCTCCAGATTGTGCTCTATAACCACTACGCTATTACCGGCATCCACCAGCTTCTGCAATACCTCGATCAGCTTGTCCACATCGGCTATATGAAGCCCTGTCGTAGGCTCATCCAGTATATACATAGTCCTGCCCGTAGCCCGCTTGGATAACTCCGTCGCCAGTTTCACACGCTGTGCTTCACCTCCGGACAAGGTCGGAGCCGATTGACCCAGCTTAATATATCCAAGCCCTACATCATAAAGAGTTTGTACCTTTCTTTTAATCCTCGGTATATTCTCAAAAAACTTCAAAGCTTCGGTTACTGTCATATCAAGGACGTCGGCAATATTTTTTCCCTTATATTTTACCTCCAGGGTTTCCCGGTTATAACGCTTTCCTTTGCAAACTTCACATGGCACATATACATCGGGAAGAAAATGCATTTCAATCTTAATTATCCCGTCACCTGAGCATGCCTCACACCTGCCACCCCGGACATTGAAGCTGAATCTTCCCGGCTTATAACCTTTGATTTTTGCGTCTACTGTTTCGGCAAACAATTCTCTTATATGGGTGAACAAGCCCGTATATGTGGCAGGGTTGGAGCTTGGCATGCGTCCAATGGGAGATTGATCGATACTAATTATTTTATCCAAATGTTCCAAACCTAATATATCCCTGTGCGAGCCTGCCTTGGTCTTTGCCCGGTTAAGTTTATTAGCCAGTTTTTTATACATTACTTCATTTATAAGTGAACTTTTTCCGGATCCTGATACTCCGGTAACACAAGTGAATACTCCTAGTGGTATGTCAACATCAATATCTTTCAGATTGTTTTCTCTTGCACCCAATATCCGCAGTATTTTTCCATTAGGCTTACGCCTTTTTTTCGGAACCTCGATTCTTCGTGCGCCGCTCAAATACAAACCTGTTATTGATTCAGGATTTGCCTTGATACTTTCAATAGGGCCTTCGGCAACAATCTGCCCGCCGTGCTCCCCCGCTCCCGGGCCCATATCGATAATATGGTCGGCTGCATACATGGTATCTTCATCGTGTTCTACAACAATCAGGGAGTTGCCCAGATCCCGCAGGCGCTTAAGCGCCGCAAGAAGCTTCTCGTTATCCCTTTGGTGAAGGCCTATACTTGGCTCATCCAAAACATAAAGCACACCTGTCAGTCCTGAACCTATCTGGGTTGCAAGGCGTATTCGCTGCGCCTCGCCTCCTGAAAGAGTTCCGGCAGCACGATGCAACGTGAGATAATTTAGCCCCACATCCGCCAGAAATCCCAACCGGGCTTTGATTTCCTTTAATACTTGTGCGGCAATAAGGCTGTCCCTTTTATTTAATTTCAGATTATTAAAAAAATTCAAACATTCACTTATTGACATCGAGCTGATCTCGTGAATGTTTTTCCCGCCAACGGTAACGGCCAGGCTCTCCTTCTTCAGTCGCTTTCCGTCACATTCCTGACAGGGTATGTTACTCATAAAGCTTTCATAATAATCTTTCTGACTATCGGACTTGGTTTCTCTGTACCGCCGCTCCATGCTGTTTATAACCCCTTCAAATGCTGTCAGAAAGTTACCGTTACCATAATCTCTATTATACTCAACCTTGATTTTCTCATTACCGGTTCCGTACAATACAATATCCATGATCCTTTTTGGAAGCTTCTCTACCGGTGTGTTCACATCAAAATCATAATGTTTTGCAAGTGCATCCAAATACATCCGGCCATAGGTGTCCTCATTGGCAAAATTCCATCCCGTAGTAGCCAGAGCGCCTTCAGTCAGAGACTTGGTTTTATCCTGAATAACCAGCTCCGGATCTATTCTGAGAAGTGTTCCCAATCCGCCGCAGCCAGGGCAGGCGCCATATGGATTATTGAAGGAAAACATTCTCGGAGTAAACTCCTCTATACTAATACCGCAGTCAGGACAGGCATAATTCTGAGAAAAGATCATCTCTTCCTGCCCTATAACATCAATTGTCAATAAGCCTCCGGTAAGATTCAGGCTTGTCTCTACCGATTCGGTCAGGCGTTTTTGAATATCAGGCCTTACAATCAGGCGATCTACCACGATTTCAATCGTGTGTTTGCGCTGTTTTTCAAGCTTGATATCATCATTTATTTCCATGACTTCCCCATCGATCCGCACCCTGACATAACCATTCTTTTTCGCATCCTGGATCAGTTTGACATATTCGCCCTTACGGCCCCTTATAACCGGAGCAAGGATCTGAATTCTGGTTCCCTCTTTAAGTTCCATAATTGCGTCAACCATCTGGTCTACGCTTTGCTGGGTTATAGGTTTTCCGCATTGGGGGCAATGGGGCATTCCTATACGGGCATACAGCAGCCTGAAGTAGTCATATATCTCAGTAACAGTCCCCACGGTGGATCGGGGATTTCTCGAGGTCGTTTTCTGGTCAATTGAAATTGCCGGTGACAAGCCTTCAATATACTCTACTTCCGGTTTTTCCATCAAGCCAAGGAACTGTCTGGCATAGGCCGACAAGGATTCTACGTAACGTCTTTGACCCTCGGCATAAATTGTGTCAAAAGCCAGGGATGATTTGCCTGATCCGCTTAAACCCGTTATAACTACAAGCTTGTCCCTCGGTATCACAACGTCAATATTTTTAAGATTATGTTCGCAAGCTCCTCTTATATATATTCTATCTTTCATCAAAATTCTTCTTTCTGTTTCACTAATGATGTTATTTGTTTATTGTAAATATAATATACTCATATAAATTTATTGTAAACCACTGTAAAATTGTAACAGCCCGACTTGATTATTATACCGAACATATGTACGGAAATCAAGACAATATATAACTAAATTTGATGTCCTCAACCTTTATAGAATCAAAATATTGCTTTTACATTTTAAGCAAATGATATAGAATAATCTTGGTATAGCTTGGCAACACTGGACGGGCTTAAGTCAACAATCCGCAACGCACAAACATATGCGTATGAAAGGAGCCAAGGCCTATGAAAAGATGCTGGTTTGCAGTTGTCTTGTTTTTAATTGTATCAGCTCTCATTTTATGCTCATGTTCCAGATCGACAGAAAACTCACTGAAAGGCAATGAAAACGAACCTGAAGAAATCACAGAACCATCCGATAACCCTTCGTCGGAATCGAAACCTGAAGAAAGTACTGAATCTTCTGAAAATAACGGAGAAAGTGAGCAACCTTCACCTACCCCTTCAGCCGATTCCGAACATACTTCAAATTGGGGTATCAAACCTATACAGATGAATGATACCGGTATGGAACCGCTGCCCATATCAAATCTTAACGGAGCTGCCGTCCATTCCCGCATTCTTGAACTGTTGACCAACCCCTGGGATTGGCAGGATGAGGATTATGCGTTGGGGTTGGATCAATACAACTATGCATATGTCCTTAATTCCAATTTTTTTGAAAATATAGCAGGTTCGGCAAAGTTAGGAATGAGTTTTGACGAAATAATAAATGTGCTTGGCGCTCCCGGCTACACCGAGGATAATTTTTTGGTCTACAGAACATCAGAATTTTATCTGGCCTTTTATGGCGTCAGAAAAGCAGAGCTTGCCGGTTTCATGCATTCACCTGTTAAGGACTATCACGACGACTTTCTGTACACCTTGATCGAAGAGCTCAATTCCGCTGCGTTCACCTCTTTGAAGGACTCAATCGATAAATTAGATCCGAACATGAAATTCTTCCATGAAAAAGGTTCTAGTGACGGTACAACTTACTATGCCAACTCAGTCTATGGAATCGATGTATCTGATGAGATAGAACCCATCATAAATATAATGAACAACTATGAAGGAAATCTCTACATCCAAGATTCCGGAAATATACGCTTCAGCCAGGTCTTTAATAATCTGGACACAATAGCTTTAATGCTTCGGGACACTCTTCATAATTTTCACGATATCAACACTATATTCGAAACCAAAGGAATCCTATCCCCCGACGGACGTCTTAAAGCTGTCCACCATGCAAATAATTATTTTATTGTAAGAACTCTGGACGGCAGTATACAAGACAGGTACATTTATCAGTCTTCAACAGGCGAATTTTTCTGGTTAGGATCCCGATATCTGCTTTATATTGATGATTTTTTATACCAGCCGGAAATTGTTGACATCGATTTCAGCATGCCATGGGGAGAAAGCCTTCTTGAAAAGGCAGGCCTCCCTGATTCGGGAAGCTATAAGATATTAAGCGTCAACGAACAGAATATTTCCCTTGAGGAAACAAACAGCGGTGCTACTTTGAATATACAATACGGATTCGACAGCAGCGGTGAAATAACCTTTACAACAGATTAGGCATCACCGGATGTAAAACCTCCGCTGTGTGGGAAATTACTATGTTGCTGTTTACAAAAAGTCCCGATACATATTGTATTCGGGACTTTATTATATCTTGCGGGACTTTATTATATCTTGATGGATTATCTCTTTGTTGTTAGTTT
>JBMNTI010000025.1:0-24254 GCA_050945655.1 Acetivibrionales bacterium
GGAATACCATTCGAAGTTCAAATAAGAACATGGGAAATGCACAGAGTCGCCGAAGTCGGTATAGCCGCCCATTGGCAATACAAAGAGGGCGGGTACGGAGAAAAATCTTACGCTGAGAAGCTTTCCTGGCTGAGGCAAATGATTGAATGGCAAAAAGATGCCAGAGACCCGGATGAATTTATGGAGAACCTGAAAATAGATTTGTTCACCGACGAGGTCTTTGTATTTACTCCTAAAGGGGATGTAAAAAATCTGAGGGCCGGTTCAAATCCTATAGACTTTGCCTATTCTATCCATAGTGCCATCGGAAACCGTATGATAGGCGCAAAAGTAAATGGCAGAATTGTAACCCTGGATTATGAGCTTAAAAACGGAGATATTGTCGAGATTATTACATCCGGGGCAAGTAATGGCCCCAGCAGAGACTGGTTGAAAATTGCAAAGACATCACAGGCCAGAAATAAGATAAATCAATGGTTCAAAAAAGAAAAAAGAGAAGAGAATGTTGAGCAGGGTAAGCTTGTCTTTGAAAAAGAGTTAAAAAAAAGCGGGCTGACCATGAATCAGGTAATAAAGAGCGAATATATCGAAACTCTGTTGAAAAAGTATAATTTTCATAATATTGATGATATTTTTGCCGCTATTGCCCTTGGGGGTATTACCGCCACCAAGGTCGTATCCAGATTAAGGGAAGAGTACAGGAAAAGTCTTCCGCCCGAAGAGCAGACAAATATGCTCATTGACCAGATTGAAAAGGATAGTAAAAAGAAAAGCAAAACTATTCCCGATAGCGGTGTAATCGTAAAAGGCATTGACAATTGCCTGGTACGGCTGTCCCGCTGCTGCAACCCTGTTCCTGGAGATGAAATAATAGGGTATATTACAAGGGGACGTGGTGTATCTGTTCACAGAAAAGACTGCTCCAATATCAAAAACACAATAATTGACGGTGACGCCAGATTAATTGAAGTATACTGGTACAAGAGCTTATCGACAAATGTATCGTATTTGGCTGAGATTACTCTCAAGGCTCATGACAGATCCGGGCTTATTGTTGAAATCACAAATGCCATAGGCGAATCAAGAATTCCCTTAAGGGCAATAAATGCAAGGACTGCCAAGGATATGTCGGTAATGATGCAAATGACCCTTGAAATTACCAATACCGAACAGCTGGACAGGATAATTGCAAAGATGAGCCGTATAAAGGATGTATTTGAAATATCACGAAACAAATGAGGAGATAATAATATGCGTGCTGTGGTCCAACGCGTTAAACAAGCCAAGGTTAGTGTTGACGAAAGGGTAACCGGTAAAATAGAAAAAGGAATACTTGTACTTCTCGGTGTTGGAGAAGACGATGAAATTAAAGACTTGGAGTACATGGCCGATAAGATTATTAATTTGCGTATTTTTGAAGATAACGATGATAAAATGAATTTGTCGGTTCTTAACACGGGCGGGGAGGTCTTGGTAGTATCCCAGTTCACTCTCTACGGAGATTGCAGAAAAGGAAACAGGCCAAGCTATTCAAAAGCCGCAAAGCCCGAGATGGCACAAGAATACTATGACAGATTTATTCAATATATAATAAATAAATATAGAATTAAGGTGGAATCAGGCGTATTTCAGGCAAGTATGGATGTGGAATATATTAATGACGGCCCGGTGACGCTGATGCTTGACAGCAAAAAAATATTTTAAAGGAAAAATATAAGATATGGGACTTACAATTCTAAATAACGGGATATTCGGCTCAAACACATATATTGTGGAAAGCAACAGGCAATGCGCCATAATAGATTGCGGCAATAAACCGCAGGATATTAAGCGGGTTATAGACGAAAACGGATTTCATCCGAAATATATAATATTAACTCATGGACATGCCGACCATATTTTTTATGCAGGAAAAATAAAAGATATGACAGGCGCCTTGATATGCCTTCATAAAGACGAGTTGCCATTATATACCGACGCCAATAAAAACGGGTATAACTTATTCAGGTTTAATACCGAAATTGCCGACCCTTATCCGGATTGTCTTCTGAAACATGGAGATAAGCTGCCTTTAGGAGACAAGAATCTTGGAATCATACACACTCCGGGACATTCTCCCGGTGGTATTTCAATTCTGTTTGGAGATATGCTTTTCACCGGAGATACATTATTTGAGTTAAGCGTAGGAAGAACCGACTTATATGGAGGAAGCTTTAAACAGCTGATTGAGTCAGTTAAAACCCGTATATTTACATTGGACGATTCGGTGAAAGTATATCCCGGACATGGAATGTCAACCACGATAGCCTACGAGAAAGAGAATAACCCTTATGTCTGAAAAACAAAAGCTCTGGATTAAAATAACCGGTATAGATATGGATTTAGAGGTGTGGCAATTAGTACGCCTCTTTTTTAACGAAGACTCCATTTCGTTTATTAATGATGCATCAAGTGGCTTTGATTTTACACCAGGCCCTTTACTCAGGGTCAGCGTGGAGAATTCCGGAGAATGGATTTGTAAGGCTGATTACTACAGTATTGTCGAAAAGTTTGAAACCGTTAATAATTTAGAAGAATATAAGAAAAAGCCTCAATATTCGGTTATCAAACATATATCAAAGCAGGAGCTGAATAAGCCGGGTGGAAAACTGTATAAAAGCCGGAAGATAATTGCCGGATCATGCATAGCAAAAGTATTATCCAAGGTTACTAATAAGAAGCTTCCATACGGTTCATTAACAGGAATAAGACCTGTAAAACTTGCGATGCATTGTATAGAAGATGGTTTAGACAAGCAGGGAACGATTGATCAGCTTGTTAAAGCTACCGGCATGAAGAAAGAAAAGGCCGAATTGCTATATGATGTTGCGGTTGTGGAAAAGCCGTTTATTAATGCTGATCCTAAAAGTATCCACTTGTATATTGGAATCCCGTTCTGTACAAGCCGGTGCCTGTATTGTTCCTTTACCTCATACCCGGTTGGAAGGTATAAAAGCCTTATTCCCGGATTTTTGGAAGCCCTTGAAAAGGAAATCAGAAATGTTGGGCAAATGGTTTACAAGAATAATCTTAAAATCAAATCCTTTTATATTGGGGGAGGCACCCCGACAGCTCTCGATAATTCAGACCTCAACCGGCTTCTGTGCCTGGTTAACCGGTCATTTAACCTTGAAAACGTGGAATTCTCACTGGAAGCAGGAAGACCGGATACCATCACTGAGGAAAAGCTTAATACAATGAAGATAAACAATATTACCAGAATAAGCATAAACCCGCAGACAATGAATGCCTCTACATTAAAATCCATAGGCAGAAATCATACTCCGGAAGAAATAATAGAAAAATTCAATATGGCAAGGGATTCAGGCTTTCAAAATATAAATATGGATATTATTGCAGGGCTTCCAAATGAGAACGTTGGAATGTTCAGATATACATTAGAACAGATTGAAAAAATGGCTCCGGATAGCTTAACGGTGCATACAATGGCAGTAAAAAGAGCCTCGATGCTGCATGAGAACATAGAAAACTATATATTTACCCCTGACAAAGAAGTTGAAGCTATGATTGAAGACGCAAGATTATCAGCGAAAAAAATGGGCATGAGACCCTATTATTTATACCGGCAAAAAAACATTCTTGCTAATCTTGAAAACATAGGCTATGCAAAACCGGGATTCGAAAGTATTTACAATATCCATACCATGGAGGAAGTACAGAGTATTATTGCAATGGGGGCAGGAGCAATTTCAAAAATTGTATCTCCCGACGGCAAAAAAATTAAGCGAACCTGCAATGTTAAAGAGGTCACTCAATATATAAACCGCATAAACGAAATGCTTGAAAGAAAAAGGGCCGGAGTGGAGAGTATACTTGGCTAATTTTCGCCTTTTGCGCCAATTTATTTATGTAACAAAATAGGGTGGGTGCAGGGTTCTCACTTCGAACGCCTCCAAGCACCCAAGCCAAACAAATTAATTCATAAACAAATATTATAACCTGCATATCAAAAAAGTTTTTGCACAGTCTGTCGATGCCATGCTTGAAGCGGACATATTTCTTTTTTACGAAAACCTTGCACACGCTTAATTAAGTTAAACACTTTTAACGGCAACAGTACTTATTTAATACTAATGCTCAATACTTCCCCGATATACATACGGTGATAGTCCCGGCCATTATAATTGTTTTCGATTACAGGATTCAGAAAATGTTCGGGCTTGAAATCCTGGAAATATAGTTTTTTGCATTCAATTATTAATCTGGCCTGACTGAACCCGGTGGTTTGATAATTACCCGGTATAGGCTGCAATCCGGTTTCTTTTGCTTTATCGATATCCCTGCCTGATTTTTTACCGCAAACAGATAAGGCATCACGCCAATCTTCAGGGAAAAAACTGAGGGTAAAGTAATCGTTTTTTTCCATGAACTCATAGGTATAACGGCTCGGCCTTACAAATATAAAGCATACGTTCTTATTCCATAGATAACCCATTCCGCCCCAGCTTGCGGTCATTGTATTGTAATTATCTACGGTTCCGGAAGTTATTAGCATCCAATCCTTACCTATTAAAGAAAAAACATTTTCGTTTAATTCATTGACTTCGATTTTTTTAAATTCATTATTCAATTCAACCGCTCCTTTATTAACGTATATTCGTACAATAGTATATCATATGTAAAGTGGCTTGTAAGCTTGTGCCATGCTCTCACCTCGCTTATATGTAATCGTACAATAGTATATCATATGTAAAGTGGCTTGTAAGAGCCGCTAAACTTGCATAGATTTAATACTATTGATATTTTTCTCACAGTCTGCCGATGTCATGCAGGTACATTCAAACAAATTGATGCAATGATATATTATGAGCAATAATTAAATTGTATTTACAAGATTAAAACAAATGGTATAATCTTTCAGAGGTGTATTATGTTCAAAGGAAAACGTAAATTTTATTATATAATTGCATTAGTTTTGCTTGTAGTATTTTATTACTGGCAGAATCATACTCTTCAAATAACTCGCTACGAATTTGCTTACGAAAATTTACCCCGGGGCTTTGATGGGTATAGAATTGTCCAGATAAGCGATATGCACGGAAAAACATTTGGCAGAAACAATATTGTCCTAGCAAACAGAATAAAGCGGCTGAAACCTGATTTATTATTGGTTACAGGGGATATGATAAGCTCAACAATGGTTGACGAGGACGCATTTTTCGATTTTCTGGATCAATTTGACAAAGCCTGCCCTGTTTATTTGTGCCTGGGAAATCATGAACAGATTGTTCGCCAACTATCAATAAGCGGCAAGAACAATGATAGATACCGGAATTTTATAGATAATATTTCTAAGAAAGGCGCAGTACTTTTAGACAATGAAAAAACTAATATAAAAAACGGAGAAGATGTCATAGTATTATCAGGATTATCATTGGAGCTGTATCATTATACCAGGAGAGATATAGAACCCTACGATGAAAATTTATCTTTGACAAAATCATATATTGAAGGGGTTTTAGGGAGTACACCGGAAGGATTTAAAATATTATTGGCGCATAATCCTGCATATTTTGATGAATATGTATCGTGGGGAGCCGATTTAATACTTGCAGGCCATATACATGGAGGGATCATAAGGATACCTTTCTTAGGAGGACTTTTCTCACCTGATAAAATATTCTTTCCCGAATTTGATGCGGGACTATTCGAAAAGGGAAAATCTAAAATGATTGTAAACAGGGGCTTAGGATGTCTTGGATACTCAAAAATAAATATAAGGCTTTTTAACAGACCTGAAATAACCTTCATTGAGCTTTTGCAAAAACAATAATATTTTTATCGGATTATTGTATAATTATTCATTTGTTGTATTATGTTTGCTTTTTTTAAAAAATAATTATATAGTATTTAATAGACAGCATATGCTCATTTCAAACTAGTCAAAAACATTTTTATTTTTTTAGGAGGAATTCTTATGAAAAAGGCCTTGTTATTGGTTCTTGTATTTTCTCTTGTCCTGACTATGTTTGCCGGTTGTGGATCTGGTAAAAGCGGTTATGAGTTGGCACTTGTTACGGACTTAGGTACAATCGACGATAAATCCTTTAACCAGGGTTCCTGGGAAGGTCTGAAAAAGTATGCTGAAGAACATAAAAAGACATATCAATACTATCAGCCAAGTGAAGGCACAAACGCAGCTTATCTGGAGGCAATTGACCTTGCTATTAAAGGCGGAGCCAAAGTAATAGTTACACCGGGTTTCCTTTTCGAAGTTCCAATCTATGAAGCGCAAACAAAATACCCCGATGTGAATTTTATTCTTCTGGATGGTGAACCTCATACCGAAGACTATAAAACATATCATACAGAGAAAAACGTTCAGCCTATCCTTTATGCTGAGGAAGAGGCAGGTTTTATGGCCGGGTATGCAGCTGTAAAAGATGGTTTCACCAAGATGGGTTTCCAGGGCGGTATGGCAGTTCCCGCAGTAATCCGTTATGGCCACGGTTTTGCGCAGGGAGCAGATGTTGCGGCGTCCGAAATGGGTCTGGCAGAAGGAGCTATCTCTTTAATGTTTAATTACTCCGGTGATTTCGCAGCTTCTCCGGAAAGCCAGGCCAGAGCAGCCGGTTGGTATAAGGCTGGTACAGAAGTAATCTTTGCATGCGGAGGCGCAGTTGGCAACTCGGTAATGGCAGCAGCTGAAGCAGCAGGCGGTAAATTCGTAATCGGTGTTGACGTTGACCAGTATGCAGAATCTGAAACTGTAATTTCTTCAGCCATGAAGATGCTGGGCAACTCTGTTTATCAAGCTCTTGATGCCTATTACACCGAGAAATGGGAAGGCGGAAAAACCTGGATTCTAAATGCAACTAACGACGGTGTGGGGCTTGCAATGGATAACGCAAAATGGAGAAAATTCACTGTGGATGATTACAATACCCTTTTGAAGGCGGTTCAGGAGAAAAAATACAACATTAATAACAAAAGCGATATTGGCGTTGCCGATTTGGGTCTAAAATATGTTAATATAACCGAAGTTAAGGATTAATCAATATTCATTCATTATAAAAGGGAAGGTGCCGTCATGGCGCCTTCCTATAATATTCTTGAACAATTCATAAATATTTGATAAAAGCTTAATAAAGGCCTCATACGATTATAGGGGGCAGGTGCAGTCCTGTTTTAGGAATATATGTTCATTGCTAAAATATTGAATTACATCAAAAGCATTGGTTGAGGCAGACTGTGAGATAGCTGTTGCCATGCAGTATTTACTTATGCAAATTATGGTTTATCGCGCGTCTGTAGTGATCAAGTGGTTTGCATGATTTGCACGATTTTATGCTATTGTTATTTTTTATTGACTGATGATATTGACAAAAATAAATGCAAGGAAGTGGTGTGCCTTGGAATATATTATTGAGATGCTTAATATTGTTAAAGATTTCCCCGGAATTCGTGCTAATGACAACATTACTCTGCAAATCAAAAAGGGCGAGATCCACGCTCTACTGGGCGAGAACGGGGCAGGCAAAAGCACACTGATGAGTGTATTATTTGGCATGTATAAACCCGAAAGCGGGAGTATTATTCTCAGGGGTAAAAAGGTTCAGATATCAGGTCCGAAAATGGCCAATTCTTTGGGTATTGGAATGGTGCATCAGCATTTTATGCTTGTCCATAATTTTACCGTATTACAAAACATAATACTTGGTGTAGAAACAACCAGGAACGGCTTTCTTAAAAATGATGAAGCCAGAAAAAAAGTTATGGAGATTTCAGAGAAGTATAGTTTAAAAGTAGACCCGGATGCGCTTATATCTGATATTACGGTGGGCATGCAGCAAAGAGTAGAAATTCTAAAAATGCTGTACAGAGACAATGACATATTGATTTTTGACGAACCTACGGCGGTACTGACACCCCAGGAAATAGACGAGCTTATGGAGATTATGAAAGGCCTGGCGAATGAAGGAAAATCCATAATTTTTATAACCCATAAACTTGAAGAAATAAAAAGAGTGGCTCATCGCTGCACGGTGTTACGATTAGGAAAATGTATAGGTACTGTTAATGTTTCCGATGTTACTGTTGAGGAAATGTCGGAAATGATGGTGGGACGAAAAGTAATACTGGATGTTGAAAAAGAGTATAAAAAGCCTGGAAAGCCTGTTCTTGAAGTAGAAAATCTGACTGTAAAAAGTGACAGGACCAGGAAAGATATTGTAAAAAATGTAAGTTTTCATGTTAACGAGGGGGAAATAATCTGTATTGCTGGAGTGGACGGCAATGGTCAATCAGAACTTGTCTATGCCATTACCGGTTTGGTTCACTCAGACAGCGGAACAATAAGGATTAAAGGTGAGGATGTTACCAACAAATCCATTCGATACAGAAATACCCACGGGCTTGCCCATATTCCGGAAGACAGGCATAAATGGGGTCTTATTCTAGATTATAACCTTGCAGAAAATCTTGTTTTAATGGAATACTTTGAAGACAGATTCCAGAAGTTCGGATTTCTGAATAAGCCGGAAATAATAAAGCACGCCGAAAAACTAGTCGAACAATATGATATAAGAAGCAGCGAAGGAATAAAAACCACAGTCCGGAGCATGTCCGGAGGAAATCAGCAGAAAGCCATCGCAGCAAGGGAATTGAGCCGTAACCCTGATATACTGATTGCGGTTCAGCCTACCAGAGGCCTTGATGTTGGTGCAATTGAATATATGCACAAAGAAATTGTTAAGGCGCGGGACAGGGGTAAGGCTGTTTTGGTTGTATCCTTTGATCTTTCAGAAGTAATGAGGCTTGCTGATAGAATTCTGGTGATGTTTGAAGGAGAACTAGTCGCTAATGTTAAACCATCTGAGATAACAGATAAAGAATTGGGATTGTATATGGCCGGAGCGAAGAGGGGGGAAGCATTGTGAAAAAGGAAAATGGGAAAAATAAATTTAAACTGTTTGATTTAACCAATGCTACGGGACCGCTTTCTTCTGTTGCAGCCATAATGGTAGGTCTGTTAACCGGTATTATTATCCTGTTAATAAGCAATCCTGCAAAGGCTTTTGAAGGATTTTTGTGGATAATAGCCGGAAGCCTTCAGAGCCCCAGAGATATAGGAAATGTTTTTTATTACGCAACTCCTATTATTATGACAGGTCTGTCGGTAGCTTTTGCTTTTCGGACAAGCTTGTTTAATATTGGTGCATCAGGGCAGTTTATTATGGGTGCCTATGGAGCTGTGCTGGTTGGTGTAAGAATGCAATCATTAGGACAATTTCATTGGATTGCCGCTTTACTGGCTTCAATGGTATTTGGCGCCCTTTGGGCTCTTTTGCCGGGGATTTTAAAAGCATATTTTAATGTTAATGAAGTTATTTCATTTATTATGACAAATTATATAGGTATGTATATGGTTAACTGGATGGTGAGATCTACCGTCTACCATAAGCTGACGAACAGATCCTTGCCTGTTGCCGAAACCGCGAATGTTCCCAAAATGGGATTTGATAAGATTTTCCCCGGATCAAGCGTAAACGGAGGCATAATTATAGCAATTATTATTTCCATATTTATATATATTTTGCTCAACAAAACTACTTTCGGCTTTGAACTGAAAGCCTGCGGCTTTAATAATGATGCCAGCCGTTATGCCGGTATTAATGCTAAGAAGAATATTGTATTTTCCCTGATGATTGCAGGCGCCCTGGCGGGTATAGGAGGAGGGCTCTTATATTTGGCAGGCAGCGGAAAATACATTTACGTAGAGGATATTATAGCTCCGGAAGGATTCGCGGGAATTTCTGTAGCATTATTAGGCATGTCGCATCCTATCGGCGCTCTATTTGCTGGTATTTTTATTGCATATATTACAGTTGGTGGTTCCTATATGCAGTTGGCAGGTTTTGTACCTGAAATTATTGATATTATTACAGCTATAATTATATATTTTGCAGCTTTCGCATTAATAATCAGGAACATGCTTCAAAAGATAAAAATCAGGAAGGCAGGAGAAAAATTATGAGCACAATATTTTTCCTTATTCAACAGACTATGTTCTTTACAATACCCCTTATGGTTGTTGCTCTTGGAGGAATGTTTACCGAACGAAGCGGCGTGATTAATATTGCTCTTGAAGGCATAATGATTATGGGAGGATTCTTCAGCATACTATTTATCAATATAATGCAGAGCTCTCTTTCAGGACAGCTCCTGCTTATTATTGCAATTATTGTTGCCATGATAGCCGGAGCGGCATTTTCTATGCTTCACGCCTATGCATCCATCAATATGAAAGCCGACCAGACCATAAGCGGTACAGCTCTTAATATGCTTGCGCCAGCTCTCTCAATATATATGGCAAGAATGATTCAACCTTCAGGAGTTCAGCAGATTCCATTTACTAATACTTTCAGAATTGAAAAAGTACCCTTGTTAGGCGATATTCCCATTATAGGCGAAATGTTTTTTCAGAATGCCTATATTACAACTTACGTGGGAGTGATTATTCTTGTGGTTTCAGCAATAGTACTGTATAAAACAAAATTCGGACTTCGGTTAAGGGCATGTGGTGAACATCCGCAAGCTGCCGATGCCGTCGGAGTAAGCGTGTATAAAATGCGTTATTCAGGTGTAGCTATTTCAGGAATACTGGCCGGAATCGGCGGATTAATATTTGTAGTTACAACATCTACAAACTTTAACGCAAATGTTGCCGGATATGGATTTCTCGCTTTGGCAGTTTTAATCTTCGGGCAGTGGAACCCGTACCGTATAGCCGGTGCCGCATTATTTTTTGGGTTTATGAAAACAATTTCAGCCACTTATTCTTCAATACCGTTGCTATACAACCTTCCCATAACAGGGTATTTTTATAAGATGATTCCCTATATAGCCACATTAATTGTGCTGGTATTCACCTCTAAAAGGTCTCAGGCACCAAAAGCAGAGGGTATACCTTATGACCAGGGCGCAAGATGATTGATACCAGTAACAGATTTACCGCACGGCTCGAAAAATTAAACTATATGGGAAATAATGGTTTTACATGACTTTGATAAAATGATAAAATGCTAAATATAATCGTAAAAATAGTCGGAGGTAATTTTGATGAGTGATATGAAGTTTTGTGACTCATGTGGTACAAGTCTTTCGGCAACCGCTGCATTTTGCCACAACTGTGGTCAAAAGCAGGAAGCCGTAGTTGAAAACGATATACCGGCTGCTGACGAGAATATTATTCAGGAACCATTTAGTACTGCATCAATAAATCCGGATGAGCCTGATATTGAAAAGGAAGAAGAAACCGTTGAGAACGAATATTCATCATCAGATCCTCAGTCGGAGAATAAAGAAGAAGAGATTAGCGAAAAAACCGGCATTAATGATTCTGTAGAAGAAACTGAACCTCAAAGTGAACCCCAGCCTGTTTATGAACAGGCTCCTGTTACACAGCAGGAATCATGCGATCAACAGATTACTGACGATCAACAGATTGCTGCCGATCAACAGATTGCTGCCGATCAACTGACGCCTTATGTTCAACCGGCTCCTGCCAATCAACAGGATTTGGATGTTAATCAGGCTCCAGCCATTCAACAGGATTCGGACGTTGAAACAGCTCCTTTTACTCAACAGATGCCGGATGTACAGCCGACTTCTGCCACCCAGCAGGATACGTACGTTCAGCCGACTTCTGCCACCCAGCAGGATACGTATGTTCAGCCGGCACCTGCCGTCCAGCAGACTCCGTACGTTCAGCCGGCACCTGCCGCCCCACAGGCTCCATATGTTCAACAAGCTCCTGCTGCTCCACAGGCAGCTCCCATACAGCCTCCCAAAAAGAAAAAAATTCCATGGTTCTTTACGGCGTTATGGCTGGTTATGCTTACGGCAGTCGGTGTTTGGGGCTATTTCTTATTAATAGATCCAAACTATGATTATCCTATATTTACTCCTGAAGCTCAGAGATATGTACTTTTTACTGTTGCTGCAGCTGTGCTTATTTACACATTAAGCTTGAAGCTATCCATGAAAAAGTTTAAAGCGTTACCAACTATTGTAATGGTTCTTTTAGGAGTATTTATATTTATCTTATTCTGTATTATTGAATTACCGGACGGAAACTATCTCCACGATATGGTAAGCGATTTGCTTGAAAATGTCATACCGGCATTGGGAGATTGATACTATCATAAGTACATACTCCTTCAAATCAGGTTACGCATTTATTTGCTTTTTGACAGTTATATATCAAGGCTCACCTTATGGTGGGTCCTTTTTACAATAAATCAGACAAAAACTAATTTTTATAGTATTAATAAACGAAACTTTATGCGACAGACTGTGCGAAGACTGTTTTACTATACAATTAGCATTAGTTTATGGTAACCGTGGTTAATCGGTGCATCTGATTCTCGCACATCTGACGGGTTAGGAGTATCAAAACATGAAAAGGATTCTGTGCTATATTTTATCAATTAGTCTTGTATTGTCGGTTATGGTTATACCCGCAAATGCTTTGACTACAGAAACACCAGAAACCAATGCTGAAGTTGAAAGCATGCAAAGGCTGATGGCTTTGGGGGTATTTTCAAAAACCGATCCGGATAAAATGAATCTTTCGGATCAAATAACCAGGGAACAGCTTGCGGTTGTGTTGGTTCTGATTAACGGGCAGCAGGATAAGCTTGATATGTATACGAGCACGAGCTTATTTACCGATGTTCCGATATCAAAATGGTCAAATCCATACATAAATGTGGCCGTAAAATCAGGCTACATGGAAGCAAAGACCGGCGGGAAATTTTTACCTTTAGATAAAGTTGACTTTATTACCCTGGGTGAAATATTCGGAAAATTACTCAATTATGATGATGCATACCTGCCAGGAAGCTCAAACGAAAAGTATTTAATGAAACTTGAAGGTTTAGGTATACTAAATGGCATCAAATACAGTCCGTCGGCTTTTGCAACAAGAGGACAGATTGCCTTAATGCTTGACAGGCTGCTATCGGCAAGAGTATTCGGTACCGATACAAAATTTATTGATACGGTTCCGGCATATAAATCTGCTATTGTACTGGAAAACAGTATTATAAACACTAATGCCGATGAAAGACAAATTGTTTCCGATAAGGGGATCTTTTATCTGAAAAAAGGAGTAAATATTCCCGAGGCCGGAAAGCACTATTATTTCAAGGTAAAGGACAATGAAATACTTAATGCAGCGCTAACGGGTTATCAGTATAAAGAATATTCGGTTTCTTCCTTTACGTCCGGTACAATGACGACAAATGACCGGGAAAAAGTAAAACTTCCGGGAGGAATTAAGTATTATTACCAGGGGAGCCCTATTGATTATGGTGAATTAAACCGATATGTCACATTAAATTCTTCGGTAATAATTGCCTACGACGGAACCGATGCGGTTTACGGCGTGGTTTACGACCCGCTGTATTCCGAACCTGAGGTTGTTACCGCTGCTATGGTGGGCATTTCCTTAGAGATAAAATATAAGGGTCTGCTTATTGATAAGGGCGGCAAGTACATTCCGGCATCACAGATTGAAATCAATGATGTGGTATACCGGGTAACAGATCTATGGAACAGGAATGCATATATAGTTGTTTACGACAACACTGTCTCAGGAAGGATTACTGCCATACTGCCTTCTAAGGTTTCACCTGATTTAATAGAAATTGACGGAACTTCTTATACATTGGATGAAACATTTGATAAATATAAAATCAGCAGCACAGGGAAAGTGCAGGTGGGAGAAACAGTAAAATTAATATTGGGGACAAATGGAAAGGCTGTAGACATAATAAGTGACACTATAACTGGAACGAACTATTATGCACTGGTGCTGAATGCGTATACCGAAAACTCTATAAAATCCGAGGATTATGGTACACCGTATTATTATGTTACACTATTGCATTCAGACGGCGGAAAGAAAACTTATCTGGCTGAAAAGTCCATGCTGTCGTCCAGGGGAAAATTGGTGGTATATGAAATAATAGCGACGGGTGAAGATTACGATACGGTAAGACTCCGGAATCTGGAAAACAATGCCTCAGGCAGCTACATAGTTAACAAAGATGAGCGCAAGATTGGAAATGATTATGTGGCAAACGGCGCCGTGCTGTTTAATATCGAGAATACAGCCGCTGCGGAAATTGAAGCTTCGGTAATATCTTTCTCTGATATTTATGACAAATATTTAATGGACGGAACCGTAAAATATATACATAGATCCGGCGACTTTATGGATATTGATGTGATGCTTTTAGACGATGCTCTTGGCAAAGGCACTGCATATGGGCTTGTCATTGATAAGAAAGCGACAGCCTTGATGGTTATGGATGAGCTTGTTGTGACCGAAACATTGACTCTGATGGTCAACGGTCAAATAATGATATATGTCGGAGATGATACCGGCTTATATGTTAGCTCGGTAGCAAAAGTAAAATTGGACGGCAACAATATAAGATCAATACAAAAAGCCATATCGGCAGAGGGCAGTTCAAGTGAAATACAGGCTGTCGATTCTTCACGTATACGTATTAACAACAAGGTTTATTCATACCATCGCGACTTGGCGATTTATAAAAGAACAAGCGGATCAGGTTGGAAAACATTAGAACCTTCAGATTTGAAAAAAGGAACAGATAACGGAAATGTATCGATATTCCTTGACAAAACGTTATCATACGGTGGAAAAGTTGTAATGATACTTGTAAGATAGTATGCAAAAATAAAGAGACGCTCCGCAGCTGATAACGCTGCAGAGCGTTTCTGGTGCGAAAGGCGGGATTTGAACCCGCACGCCCTTGCGGACACTAGAACCTGAATCTAGCGAGTCTGCCAATTCCACCACTTTCGCAAAGTGTTTTAAGCAAAGACTAGTATACATTAAAACCGGCTTAATGACAAGTGGAATTTAAAAACTTGCACAAATTTATACTGATGTGTTTTCACAGTCTGACGAACAAATATCATTTTGATAAAGAGGCATTTATATTTAAGGAGAACAACTATGAAAAAGAAAAGAAGAATAATCATTATTATTATCATAGCAGTTATTGCCGTTACATTAGTATTTGCAAATAGTCAAAGCAAAGATAAGCCCTTTATTGTTAAAACTTCGGTGGTTACAAAAGGGGATGTGGATACCATATTATCCACCAACGCATTGATACAATCAAAAAAATTGAAAGAATATATGGGCAAGGCGCAATATACGGTAGAAAGAGTGAATTTTGAAGTGGGAGACACCGTAAAAGCCGGTGACGTATTACTGACATATGAAACAAAAGACTATGAAAATGCCGTTTTGCAGGCACAGATACAGTATGACAATGCTTTATTGAATAAAGCCGAGCTTTTAGAGCAGAAGAAGGATATCGAAGATGAAATAAAAAGACTTGATGAAGAGATATTTATTCTGGACGGAAGCGATAATCCTGAAGATATAGCGAAGCTTCAGACTTTAATACAAGCAAGGAAGAACATCCAGGAAATTAATGAAGAAAAAATTATGCTTATGGATAATTCTATTGCCCTTGCCAAAATACAGTTGGATTCATACACAGATACCTTATCTGAAGCAAAGAGCGGGATTGTGGCAGAGTCTGACGGGGTTGTCACCCATGTCAATGCAACCGAATCCTTGCCTTTGAGTATGGGCCAACCGGCTTTTGTTGTGCAGCAACTTGATAACCTTAAAGGTGTTGTAAACCTTGGAAAATATGATGCGGCGAAAATCCGGACAGGACAAAAGGTTACCCTTAAATATGAATCACATGAATACGAGGGCAGGGTATCGTTTATTGAACCGGTAGCAAATAAAGATATAACTACGGGTTCTGCTGATGCAACAATTTTAGCAGAGATTGATATATTGAATCCTGATGAACACCTGAAAATAAATTTTGATGTTAATGCAGATATTTTGGTTGGAAGCGCAAAACAGGTGCTAAAACTTCCTACCGAGTGTCTTAAATATGGAAAAGACGGTCAAATCAGTGTATTTGTGCTTAGGGACGGCATAGCTGTTCATACTCCGATTACTGTCGGCATTCAATCCGACATAGCTGTGGAGGTTATAAAAGGTCTGTCTGAGGGAGATACGGTAATCTCGACACCTTCTGAAGATATTACCGATGGAGCAGCAGTAATACCGGCAGGTGAACAAAAATGATTAATACGGATAATATTGTAAAGGTGTACACAACGGGAAAAATCAATCTGACAGCATTAAAGAACATATCCTTAAATGTAAAAGCAGGTGAATTTGTTTCTATAATGGGGCCTTCTGGCTGCGGCAAGTCCACCCTGATGAATATATTAGGCTGCCTTGATAAAATGACATCGGGAAAATATATTCTTAACGGCAAGGATGTTTCGGGTCTGGTTGATAATGAACTGGCCGAAATACGTTGCAGGGAGATAGGTTTTGTATTTCAATCCTTTAACCTTCTTCCGCGTATGACTATTCTGGAAAATGTCGAGCTTCCAATGGTATATGCCGGTTTATCCAAAAGAGAAAGAAGAGAAAGAGCCCTGGAAGCAATAAGAAAAGTTGATTTGATTGATCGTATAAAACATCGCCCGAATGAAATATCAGGAGGTCAGAAGCAGAGAGTTGCCATTGCCAGGGCGATTGTAAATAATCCGTCGGTTATTTTGGCCGATGAACCTACGGGTAATTTGGATACTAAAGTAACAAAGGAGATAATGAGAATAATACAACAGCTTAACAACGACGGAACAACTGTTATTTTAGTCACCCATGAAGCAGATGTCGCCCAATATTCGAAAAGGATCATACAAATGCGGGACGGTGAGATAATCAACGATAACCAGGTTAAGAATCGTATAATATTATGAAAGGGCAAAATATTAATGAATTTGTTTGAAAATATCAAGATGGCTTTAGATAGTATAATATCGAATAAAATGCGTTCTTTCCTGACTATGCTGGGCATAATAATAGGAATCAGCTCGGTAATATCAATTGTATCGCTGGGTCAGGGAGGACAAAATACAATAACTGGAGAATTCGAGAAAATCGGTGTAGCTACGATACGAATCAACGTCAAAACCGCAGAGGCCGAAAAAAGCGATTTTATTACCTACGAGGATGTTAAACAATTAAAGGATAAAATTAACTATATAAAATATGCGGCTCCTGTTTCATATCAGCCAGGGGTAGCCAGCACCGAAAAAAAATCCAGAACAGCCATGATATACGGCAGTAATTCGGACGTATATTATATTGATAATGTTGAGCTGTTATACGGGCGTTTCTTTAATAATATTGAATTTGAGGAAGGGCGGGCTGTGACGGTCATTGATGAAACAGCCGCTAAAA
Organism: Acetivibrionales bacterium; assembly: GCA_050945655.1. GTDB lineage: Bacteria > Bacillota > Clostridia > DSM-8532 > DSM-8532 > DTU059. The sequence continues at coordinate 17,390 of JBMNTI010000025.1, forward strand.
GCTTTTTCGGCACTAGCGATGTTGTAGGAGAAACTATAAATGTAGGTTCAAGCACAAGTACAAGAAAAGTAACCATAGTGGGTGTCTTAAAAAGCCAGTTTGGAATGTTCGAGGATATGATTGATGAAGATATGCCGGTCATTATATATTTGCCGGCTACATACCTTGATATACTCTATTCTAAGCAGAGCCAGATAAGTGAATTATTTTTAATGGCCGATTCAAAGGAGAATGCCGAAGCAGCGGGGATATTGGCTAAAAACATGCTTATGAACAGGCATGGTAATCGTGACAGAGATGTTTACAAAGCAGAAAGAATTATGAAGCAACTAGATCAGATTAATACGGTTGTGGGGATTTTCACTGCATTTATTGCTGCAGTGGCCGCAATATCCCTTTTGGTAGGCGGAGTGGGAGTTATGAATATTATGCTGGTTTCGGTAACTGAGCGAACCCGTGAAATCGGCATAAGAAAAGCAATTGGAGCGAAAACATCAAATATTATGTTTCAGTTTCTTACTGAATCGGTGATTATTTCATGCATAGGCGGCATCATAGGCTTGATTTTGGGTGTTAGCGGGGCTTATTTTTTAGGCCGGCTTGCAGGGATATCTCCTTTTATTTCACCTCAAATAATAATGATTTCTATTGGATTTTCTTCGGCCGTCGGTATATTTTTTGGCATATATCCGGCAAAAAAAGCCGCAAAGCTTGACCCTATCGAAGCTTTGCGCTATGAATAATAATAGATATTATACCACCGGAGAATTAAGGTGCTTATGAGATTAATGAATATTCGGGAATAAGAATTTTTTGTATTAATTTATTTGTGGGTTTTCTACTACCATACGATGGGGAGGAATTATCGGCACACCAATTTCCTCGAATATTTTTAATATTTTCAGATTAACATCCTGGGACACATTAAGATAAGAAGCCCAGGATGTTGTTTTTGTGAAATAATAAATAATTATTTGAAGACTAGCCTCACCAAAGCCGTTTATATTTACAACCATAAAGTCTTTATTTATATCGTCGTGATATTTGAGCATCTCCCGTATTTTTGACAGTAGTAATTCAATTTTTTCGGAAGAGGTATCCAGAGGGATCTGCAAATTAAAGCTGACCCTGCGTTTCCCCATTTTGGACCAGTTGGTAACAGGTTCGTTACTCATTATAGAATTAGGAACACTGATTAAAGAATCTGAAAATGTTCTTATTTTTGTACTTCTGAAACCGATATCTTCGACAATGCCTTCTATTCCATTGGCTTGAATCCAATCTCCTATATTATAAGTTCTGTCCGACATAATGGTGATACTGCCTAAAAGATTCGATGCCGCATCCTTCGCGGCAAGAGAAAAGGCCAGGCCTCCTATACCAAGGCCGGCAACCAGCCCGCTGACATCATATCCCCATTCTTTGATTATCATAAAGATTTCAAGTAATACAATAATGATTTTGATGCTTTTTCTGAATACTCTGATCAGGACAGGGCTGGAAATTTTATCAGTTTTATTAATAAAATGCTCAAATACATATACAAAGCAATCAGTAGATCGGAATAAAAACCAGAAAATAATCACAATAATAAACGTACGTAAAGAGCGGTATAAAAAGTTTTGTACAATAACAGGGAGAATCAAAACACTTAAGGCCGCCCAGATGCTTATACCAATTATTAATACTTTTGCAGGCCTTTCCATAGCATTTACAAGCATATCGTCCAAATTGCCTTTTGTATTTCTCACCAGTTTAAGAAACAGCTTAATTATTACACTAGCAAAAAACCGCATAGAAACAAACCCTAATACAATAAATGCGATGGCGATTAAAACCCGCAATACTGTCGGGTCAATATTTGAAGAAATGCTGATTCCATAGATAAAATCATTAAAAAACACTTTATACCCTCCTGCTATATTATTATTAATAAAAGATATATCCATACAAGACTATGGTACCAAAGAAAAAAATAAATGTAACCCTTATTATATATTTTTCTCATATATTTTCTGTCCTCATGTACTTTTTCCAATGAAAATGGTATGCTTTATATAGTATTTTAACAATTATAAAAGACTCTTGGGAGGACTGTTTGAATGGGTGAAACTATTAAATTGGGAAGAATTGCCGAAGGAAAATCATATTACAGCGTTCAGAAGATAAATACCCTCAAAGAAATGCTGGAAATGTGTGCAAATAAATACTCAGACCATATTGCTTTTAAATTTCGCAACCAACCGCATTCAGAGACGATTACAAAAACTTATTCAGAGTTTGTTGCCGATGTTAATGCATTTGGTAGTGCTTTAACGGATTTGAATCTTAATAATTCCCGGATTGCAATAATTGGTGAAAACCGCTATGAGTGGGTCGTTTCATATTTGGCTGCAATAAATGGAGCAGGCGTAGTTGTACCTCTTGACAGAATGCTGCCTCCCAATGAGATCGAATTAATGCTTGAAAGAGGAGAAGTGGATGTTTTAGTATATTCTCAATCTTTTCAGCATACTATTGAAGATATTTCGGCGAAGAATACCAGGCTAAAGGCATTAATTTGCATGAACCCGGAGAAGGATATAAATCATTCGGTGTTCTATTCGTTCGACAGGTTAATAAAAAGAGGCCATGAACTCTTAAAAGCAGGTTTTAACATCTACATAAATTCGAAACCTGACCCGGATGTGCTGAGCGTTTTGCTTTTTACTTCCGGTACATCATCCGGCTCAAAAGCAGTTATGTTAAGCCATAGCAATATATGCTCCAACATTATGTCCCTTGGCGGAGTTGTTCATTTTAAACCGGGGGATTCGGTTCTTTCTATTCTTCCCTTGCATCATACTTTTGAGAATACTACAGGGTTTTTGTTCCCGTTGTATTTAGGCATGACTATTGCTATTTGTGACGGTCTTAAATACCTTGCAAAAAACCTCATCGAACATGAACCTGATTGTCTGATAGGAGTACCCTTGATTTTTGATAAATTTAAAGGAAAAATTATCGCCGAAATAAAGAAAAAAGGCATGGAAAAAAAGATCCGCATTCTTATGAGGATAACTAACGGGCTGTCGTACGTAGGACTGGATTTACGAAGAAAGCTGTTTAAAAAAATATTGGAACCATTTGGAGGAAAACTTGGAGTAATAGTAACCGGTGGCGCGGCAATGGAGCCTGAAACAGCGAAATTCTATGAAAGTATTGGTATCAAAGTTTACCAGGGCTATGGGCTTACGGAAACTTCCCCGGTTGTTGCGGGAGGAAATGACCGTGTTCGCAAAACAGGTACCTGCGGCAATCCTTTACCGGGGGTCAAGATAGCTGTTGCAAATCCGGATAAAAACGGTTTAGGCGAATTGTTGGTAAAAGGGAAAAATGTAATGCTGGGATATTGGAAAAACGAAGCGGCGACCAAAGAAGCTATTGTTGACGGTTGGTTCCGTACCGGAGATTTGGGTTGCATTGACAAAAAGGGGTTAATAAAAGTTACCAGCCGGGTTAAGTCTATGATTGTTTTAAATAACGGTAAGAAGGTTTTCCCCGAGGAGCTTGAGTATTTTATCAATAAAGTGCCGTACGTTAAAGAATCGATGGTATGGGGTGAGTCAACAAAAGACGGCAACGTCGAAATATGTGCCAAAATAATTCTGGATAAGGAAAACATTGCTGAGGTCGTGCAATCACCTGATGATGAGAATGCTATTAAAAAGATTCTGGACAGCGCTATAAGGGAAATCAATAAACTGGTGCCGGTATATAAAGCCATTCGTTACTATGTTTTTGGCTATGAGGAGCTTATCAAAACAACTACCATGAAGATAAAGCGTTATGTGGAAACCGATCAGATGAGAGTATTATTTAACCAAATGACGACCTCAATCAAGAATGCTGCAGGAAAAAACATAGATAAATTAAAAGAAATGTTTGCAAAAGGAGCAGAAAATTGTTAAGCAATAATAAAAAAGGGTAGAAAAGTCTATCCTTTTTTATTTATTGTGCTAAGTTTTTTTGCGGTATAACTTGTATACAAAAAACATTTGTATTATAATTTTATAGGCACCATATATCAGTTTTTAGAAATATCGATTGTCAAAATTACGAAGATTTATATTTTTGTTTCTTGGTATATTTAACTATATTAACACATTTGAAAGGAGCAATCTAAAAATGAGTCAGTTCTTAGACAGAATTACACAACGTGCAAAGGAGAACAAAAAGACTATTGTCCTTCCTGAAAGTACAGATATCCGGACGATCAAAGCAGCTGCAATGATTTTAGAGAAAGGATTTGCAAATATTGTAATAGTTGGAGACGAGGATAAAATCAATGACCTTAAAGGTGATTTGAATATTGATGGGGCAATAATAGAAAATCCGTCAAAATCCAAGAAAATAGATGATTATGTAAATACTTTATATGAACTCCGCAAGCATAAGGGTATGACAATCGAAAAAGCAAGAGAAACAATGAAAAATCCTCTTTACTGGGGAGTTATGATGGTTAAGAAGGGCGATGCCGATGGTATGGTCGCAGGAGCAATAAACTCAACTGCAAATACTCTCAGGCCGGCTCTTCAAATTCTGAAAACAGCTCCAAATGTTAAACTGGTTTCCGCATTCTTTGTTATGTGCGTTCCCGATTGTGAATACGGGCATAATGGGACATTCATATTTGCAGACAGCGGGCTGGTTGAAAATCCTGATCCCGAAGAATTATCTGAAATTGCAATTTGTTCTGCGAAATCATTCAAAAATCTGGCAGAAGCCAAACCAAAAGTAGCAATGCTTTCTTATTCCAGCTATGGAAGCGCGAAAAGCGAATTGACCGAAAAAGTTGTGGAGGCAACCAGACTGGCCAAGGAAAAGGCTCCGGATTTACTTTTGGACGGCGAACTGCAGGTAGATGCGGCAATAGTTCCGGCTGTAGCTGAGTCAAAGGCTAAGGGCAGTCCTCTTGAAGGACAAGCCAATGTACTGGTATTCCCGGATCTGAATTCAGGCAACATAGCTTATAAATTGACACAAAGGCTGGCTAAAGCCGAAGCCTACGGTCCGATTACCCAGGGTATAGCAAAGCCCATAAACGATCTTTCGAGAGGTTGCTCTGCGGAAGACATTGTAGGCGTTGTGGCAATAACAGCCGTACAAGCTATTGAAGGTTAAGATTGGAATTTTTAGATAGGGGGGAATCATATGAAGATTCTGGTTGTAAATGCAGGTAGTTCATCATTAAAATACCAATTGATCAGTATGACTGAAGAGATTGTTCTGGCAAAAGGACTTTGTGATCGCATAGGATTATCCGGTTCTCTTATTAAACATAAGACCTTTGATGACAGAAGTGTTACAAAGGGAATAGATATGAAAGATCATAAAGATGCGATCGCTTCATTGATAAAGGTACTTACCCACGAGCAATGGGGTGTTATTAAATCACTGGATGAGATAAAAGCTGTTGGGCACAGGGTTGTGCATGGCGGTGAAAAGTTCTTTAAATCGGTTGTTATAGACGAAGAGGTTATGAAGACAATAGAAGATTGCATAGAATTGGCACCACTACATAATCCTCCGAATATTACCGGGATAAGAGCATGCCAGGATAATATGCCTGATGTGCCGCAAATAGCTGTCTTCGATACGGCCTTTCACCAGACTATGCCTAAAAAAGCGTTTATTTATGCGCTTCCATATGAATACTACAACAAATACAAATTGCGCAAGTACGGTTTTCACGGAACCAGCCATAAATATGTTTCCGATCGTGCCGCCCACCTCCTTGGAAAGCCTAAGGACACGATAAAAATAGTCACATGCCATCTGGGCAATGGTTCCAGTATTGCAGCTGTTGACTGTGGCAAGACGGTGGATACTTCTATGGGATTTACTCCTCTGGACGGTCTGGCTATGGGTACCCGTTGCGGTACCATTGATCCGGCGGTTGTTACATTCATTATGCACAAAGAGGGATTGACCACCGATCAGATGGACGCTATTATGAATAAACAATCAGGTGTATTGGGTATTTCCGGAGTAAGCAGTGACTTCAGAGATTTAGATGCGGCGGTTGAGCAAGGTAATGAAAGAGCGGCACTTGCCCTTGAAATATTTGCATATCAGGTTAAAAAGTTCATAGGTTCATACGCATGCGCTATGGGAGGTCTGGATGCAATAGTATTTACCGCAGGCATAGGTGAAAATAATAGTGCACTTCGTTCTAAAATTTGCGAGGGTCTTCAATTCCTGGGTGTTGCAATAGATGAAGATAAGAATACCACAAGAGGGATAGAAATAGATGTAAGTAAGGAAGATGCAAGGGTAAGGGTTCTTGTAATTCCCACCAATGAAGAGCTGGCAATCGCCAAGGAAACAAAGAAATTGATTTGTGAATGTTGACAAGGCTAATTGTAAACTATAAAATTGAAAGGTAAAGGGCTAACCCTTTACCTTTTTTATTAATATAGGTAATTATATAGAATTAGTATTTCCGTGTGTTATCGGCGGTGGGGTTAAGCTGAAGTATTCGGTATGTACAATCATACTTTATACTATTGAATAACGGATGAAGCTATTATTGACGGGTTTTATCCCTTTTCGGAGGACAATATGAAAGTATGCAAATTTGGCGGAACATCTATGGCAAGCGGTGAACAGATAAAAAAAGTCTGTTCAATAATAACAAGCGACAAGGATAGACGTGTAGTAGTAGTATCGGCACCGGGAAAACGGTTTGATGATGAAACAAAAGTCACCGATATGCTTATTGACTGCGCAAATAAATACCTTTTAAATGATGATTACGAATTAGTGCTTGATCAAATTGTTGAGCGTTATGCTGAAATCGCAAAAGATTTAGGTCTTAATGGTC